>NZ_FMXB01000023.1 GCF_900103415.1 Methanobrevibacter millerae | reverse complement strand
CAGTAGCTCTTCGAAACTTCCTACCCACTGCCGAATATAACGATGCTTTTTTTAGGAGTTCACTGTCGTTAACCAATACTAATCTTTCTCTCGCATTCGTGCCATTGGAAGTTATGGCATCGATTATGCTTTACCTATCTTGCAACCCACCTCACCGTTGCCGGTGACGCAGTTTCAAGGGAGAATAATGCACACAACAACATTATCAGTTTATAGAACTGCACTAACATATGCTTTAATAAGCATATAACAAATTACTGATCCTAGCTTGTCGCACGGTTGGGGTATTCTTGCAATATTATGATAAAATACTACGTTGACGAATTCTTCAATGACATCAATTTCTCAGACATCAGAGGCCATGACTTTTCAAATCCGGCAAAACCTATGGCATGCGGCGTTAAAAAGATAATGCACAAGTTAAAAATCCCCAAAGAGGAAACGATTTTTATTGGAGACACCATGATTGACATCAAGACTGCAATAAACGGTGAAATCGATTTTGTTCTTGTTGGATGGGGCTATGGAAGAAATGACGCATTCAAAAGCGATTATCCATTAAAAATTATCGATGACATTAAAGAACTGCCCGACATCATCCAATAATCTAAAAAGTTAAATACCTTATAAAAATAAATATAAAATATTAAAATTTTTTTGATGAGTGTTTTTTAAATGAGACGAGAATGTTTAACAATCATAGGTACTGCCCACGTTTCTGCTGAAAGTGTAGAAGAGGTCAAGGACAAGATTTATGAGATACAGCCTGACCGTGTAGCAATTGAGCTTGATTTTGCAAGATATACGAAACTTAAGAAGTCCATGATGGGAATTGAAGAGGATGACTCAATTTCCGTTACCAAAATCATAAAGGAAAACAAGGTCAGCTTATTTTTGGTTACAACAGTCTTAAGCTATTTCCAGTCCAAAATCGGAGCTGAAGTTGACGTTGCCCCTGGTTCTGAAATGGTTGGTGCAATCGAGGCTGCGGAAGATTTGGGAATTCCCCTTGCCCTTATTGACAGAAACATCAATACGACCCTCGAACGTGCACTGAACAGGATGTCCTTTTTGGATAAAATCAAGTTCCTCTACGGAATCCTGACTTCAGACATGGAAGATGAGGAAATTGACATCGAGGATTTGAAAAACCCAGACAATCTGGATGACCTGCTTGACATGTTCAAGGACGAGGCTCCCGAAATATACGAAGTTTTAGTCCATGAAAGGGACGCATATCTTGCGGGAAGCCTTCTTAGAATCCCTGAAGACAGAGTAATTGCAGTAGTCGGCGCAGGCCACCAGCCGGGAATCAACAGATACCTTGACAATCCCGAAACGATTCCGCCTCTCGAAGAGCTCAATAAAATCGAGGACAGCAAGGGAATACCATGGACAAAAGTATTCCTGGCTTTAATCCCAATCCTTTTCGTTGTGATATTTTTTCTGGCTTTTTTTAGCGGGATAAACATTACCTATGACATATACCAGTTCATCGTTATCAGCATGCTCATGGGATTTTTAGGATCAATCTTGTCCGGTTCCAAAATCCAGTCAGCTATCGTTGGAGGAGTGGTTGCACCGCTGACCATAATTCATCCTTTGCTTGCGGCAGGATGGTTTTCAGGCCTCACCGAAGCCAAATACAGAAAGGTTAGGCAAAGGGACATCAAGAACCTTGCGCATGTCGAAGGCTTCAGGGATTTGTGGAACAATAACATTTTCAGAATATTGCTGGTGGTTATCGGAACAAACCTTGCAGTAAGTATCGCAACATTAGTAATACTTCCTTCACAGGTATTTATACCACTATTCATGAAGATATTCGGAGGATAGCGGGAAAACACTTGAAATCATTAGGATTTGAAAATCAATAACTATTAATACTTGCAAAAAGTTTTTTATATATATAAGAAAAATATAATATAATCTGAATTTTAGGAAAAATTAACATGTACTTTATATTTCGTTGTGACTGTGGAAGGGTTTTATACGCAAAGGAAGGCGTTGCCACCAGAAAATGCGTATGCGGCAAGACAATAAAAGTCAAGGGGCGCAGAATATTTAAAAAGGTTAATACAAGAGAAGAAGCTTCCCTTGCAGTTCAGGAGATGCAGGACGAAATATACGGTAACACTGGTTTTATATTGGCCAGTGATTTATGATTTAAGGTCTGTTAAAAATGGCTGGAGAAATAATTGAAATAATTATAATATTAATTTTAATAATATTTACAGGTTACTTATCAATGGCAGAGCTTGCCGTTGTGTCGGTTAGGAAAGCGAAAATGCAGAAATACTTGGAAGACGGCAATGAAAACGCACAAATCGTTTTTGATTTGCTCGAAGATCCAAACGAATTTTTATCAACCGTACAGATTGGAATTTCACTTATCGGAGTTCTCACAGGTGCATTCGGTGGAGTAACCCTCGCCGAACCATTGGCCAAATTAATATCATTCGTTCCCTACAGCGAACCGATAAGCGTCGCAATCGTCGTTATCGTCACCACCTACCTTACATTAGTTGTAGGAGAAATCGTTCCTAAGGTAATCGCACTTAATGACCCGGAAAGGATTTCACTTAAAGTTGCAAAAAGCATGCTTGTTCTCTCAAAGGTTTCAAAGCCAGTGAGCTTTATTCTTGCAAAGTCAAGCAGCTTCCTTTTATGGCTTTTAAGAATTGAAAACAGGAATGACGACACCGTTACCGAAGAGGAAATCGAACTGATGATTAAGGAAGGTATCGAAGGCGGAACAATCGAGCAGGAAGAGGAAGACATCATCAAAAGGGTCTTCAAGCTTGACGACCAGAAAGTCGAATCAATAATGACTCCGAGAAACGAAATCATCTGGATTGACCTTGAAGACGACAGGCAAATCAACAAGGTCAAGATCATGGAGAGCAAAAGGTCAATATTTCCAATAGCTTATGGAGAGCTTGACGATTTCATAGGAGTCGTTCAGGCAAAGGACATTCTCTCAATGATGTTCAGCGGAGAAAAGTTCGACATCAATTCCATCGTAAAGGAACCTCTGGTTGTTTCAGAAAACCTGGAGACTTTAGAGCTTTTAAAGGAGTTCAAGGAAAACCAGGGATACGTTCACATGTCCCTTGTAGTCGATGAGTTCGGAAGCGTTGAAGGTCTCATTACCCTAAACGACCTGCTGGAAGGAATCGTGGGAGACATTCCGGGAATCGACGAGGACGATGACCCGATAGCAACCCAGAGAGATGACGGAACCTGGTTAATAGACGGAAGATTTGGAATTGACAGGTTCAAGGAATTATTCAATATCGACGACAAGTTCCCTGACGAGGACGAAGACGGTTTTACAACCCTTGCAGGTTTCATCTTAAGCATAAGCGGAACCGTTCCGGACGTAAAGGACAAATACGAATGGGAACGTTTTATTTTCGAAATCGTCGATTTGGACGGCCATCAGATTGACAAGATTCTTGTAACGGATTTAGGCGAAGATTACAATTCACAAGAGGAGGATTAGATGGATTTTGCAGCTATGGGAATACAATTCGTTTTACTGATTGTCGGTTTTGTGCTTTTAATCAAGGGATCAGACTTTTTCGTTGACGGGGCAAGCAACGTCGCTTCAATACTCAAGATTCCAACGCTGATTGTAGGACTTACAATTGTGGCTTTCGGTACGAGCGCTCCCGAGGCGGCGGTTTCAATAACTTCATCGTTAACCGGAAACAACGCTTTGGCTGTCAGTAACGTTATCGGAAGCAATCTCTTTAACATGCTCCTGATTATCGGTCTGTGCGCACTTTTAAATGAACTTAAAATTGGCCGTGACGTTTTAAATCAGGATTTGCCCTTTTTAGTCATTATTACAGCAATCCTGTCTGCGTTTATCCTCATAAGCTGGAACGTTTCAAGAATCGAAGGAATCATACTGTTAGTTATCCTTATCGGATACCTTTTTTATCTTGTTTACAATGCAAAAAAATCAAAAGAGTCCGAAATCATATCAGAGCCAAAAATGAGTCTTTTAAGAAGTGCCATCTATATCATCGGCGGTATTGCGGGCATTGCAATCGGTGCGGATTTGGTAGTTGACAGCGCTTCATATATAGCAATGGGATTCGGAATGAGTGAAACACTGGTAGGTTTAACCATTGTGGCAATAGGTACCTCTTTGCCGGAACTTGTCACTTCACTTACCGCTTTAAAGAAAGACGAAAATCAGCTAATCATAGGTAATGTCATAGGCTCAAACATTTTCAATATTCTTTTTGTACTCGGAGCAAGCAGCGCAATAAGCCCAATTGCAATTAACCCGAACATGATAATAGACATTGCATTAATGCTTGGCGTTACAATACTCTTCTTTATATTCGGTAAAACCCAGGACAAATACGATAAAAAAGAAGGAGCCATTCTTGTGGCATTATTCATCGCTTACATGGCTTTCGCAGTCCTGAGAAACTAGCTGTTTTATTTCACAGGCCTTGCAGATTTCAGATGAAGTCGGCTCGCCGCATAACTTGCATTCATTTAAATTAGCTTGAATGTCATTTTCAAAGGTTAAAATCTTTTTAAATGACTCCATTATATTATTTTTCAATCCGGGATATGCATCCTCACTGTTGTTTAGAAATTCCTTTATTTTAGCCCTTAATGAGAGATGCGAATATGGGCATTCATCCAAGTGGATATCTATATCGTTTAACACAGCCCAGAGACCGACATCCTTTTCAGAAGTGTTCCACAATGGCTTTATTCTTGGAATCAGTTTGGGATGGATTACGTCAAGCTCGGGGCCGAACTTGGAGAATTTGATGGTGTCGCCCCTTGCAAAGCTCATTAGAAATGACTGGATTTCATCGTCAAGGTTATGGCCTGTAGCTATTTTTGAAGCGCCCAGTTCATAAGCGGTTTTGTTTAAAATGTTTCTTCTGAAAACTCCGCAGGGAATGCAGGCGCTTTTAAAGTCTTGATAGATATCATCAAGGGCAAATCCTTCCTCTTCAAGAAATGACTTTTGAATCAGCTCCACCCCTAAGGCTTCTGCATTGTTAACTGCTGATGAAATGCCGTGAGGCCTGTAACCTTCAATGCCCTCATCAACGCTTATCGCTACCAAATCAAAGTCTTCGTATTCCTGATATCCTTTAAGGGCATGCAATGTCAGAACGCTGTCCTTTCCTCCGGATAAAGCAACGGCTATGAGCTCGTTTTGTTTAATCAGTTTGTAATCTGAAATCAGGTCATTAATCCTTTTAAAAATCATCCCATTGAATTCATCCTTATTCAGTTTCGCCATAACAAATGATTTATAATTAGATTAATAAATAATTTTTTGGAAGTGATAATATATGATAACATGTGATTTTGCAATTTTGCCGGTCGGATGCGATTCAACCGAATGCAAGGACTACGTAACCGCTGCCGTTCAGGTAGTGAAGGACTCCGGACTCAATTTCCAGCTGACGGGAATGGGAACGCAGATTGAAGCCGAAAGCCTGAAAGAATTATATGAAGTGATAGCTGAAGCCCAGGAAGCGGTCTTTAAAGTAGGCGTCGGCAGGGTTTATACGGTAATCAAGGTAGACGACAGAAGGGATGTTGAAAAAAGAACGCTAAATGCAAAAATAGAAACGGTTGAAAAAATGTTGGATTAAAAGTCATTTGACATGACTTTTAAGCTATTTTTTTACTTGCAGTTTCGACTGCATCGATAACTAAATCCAAATCATCACTGGTTAATGAAGGATGTACCGGAAGTGAAATAACGGAGCTTGCCGCAAGCTCGGCGTTAGGACAGTGGCCGGTGAATCCCATTTTCTCATAAATAGGCTGATTGTAGAGAGGTATAGGATAGTGAACGCCTGTTCCGATTCCCATTTCGGTTAATATTTCCTGCCAGTTATCCCTTTCACCCTTTTCAACACGGATTGTGTACTGGTGATAAACGTGTCTTGAGCCTTCCCTTGCGTAAGGGGTGATTACACCGTCAACATCAGCAAGGCCTTTGTTTAAATAGGCCGCATTGTCCGCCCTTTTCTTATTGAATTCATCAATTACCTTCAATTGTGCAAGGCCGATTGCAGCTGAAATGTCAGTCATCCTGAAGTTGTATCCGATGTCATCGTGGTGATACTTTACCCGTGAGCCGTGGGCCCTGAAAATGTGAGCCTCTTCAACGAGCTTTTCGTCATTTGTGGTAATCATTCCTCCTTCTGAGGTTGTCATGTTCTTTGTCGGATAGAAGCTGAAACATGCCATGTCACCTAAAGAACCGACCTTTTTGCCGTTGTATGTAGTTCCGTGAGCCTGTGCGGCATCTTCGATTACAAGCAAGTCATGGTCTTTTGCGATATCGCAGATTGCATCCATCTCTGCAGACTGACCATACAATTGAACGGGCATTATTGCCTTGGTCTTGTCAGTGATTAACGCTTCAATGGTTTCAGGATCCAGAGTGTAGGTCTTTAAATCAATATCTCCAAAGACAGGTTTTGCTCCGGTGTAGACGATTGAGTTTCCGCTTGCGATGAAAGTAAACGGCGTTGTAATTACCTCATCTCCGGCACCAATGCCTGCTGCCAACAATGCAACGTGAAGCGCTGCGGTACCTGAGTTGGTTGCGATACCGTAATCGGCATCTACCCATGATGAGAATTCTTTTTCAAATTCAGCAACCTTAGGTCCCTGAGCGATCATTCCTGATTTTAAAACCTCAACCACGTTATCAATTTCTTCTTGCCCTATAATCGGTTTTGCTATTGGAACTTTAATTTCTGACACAAATATCACCTTTTACAATATATTTAAATTTAATAATATTTAAAATATTACTTAATTAAAGTTAAAAGTGATTATTTTGGACGATTATAAGATTATAACAATTGAAGAGGGACTGACGAAAATTGAATTTCCCGAGTACGAAAAGGTATCATCAGACGCTCCCGTTTTCTACAATCCCCAGATGGAAATGAACAGGGACATCTCCATTCTTGCATTGCAGACATTTCAAAAAGAGCAGAACCGTGAAATAAACATCTGCGACTTGTTTGGAGGAAGCGGAATAAGGGGAGTTCGCTATAAAAACGAAATCAACGGTGTGGGCGACGTCTACATTAACGACATAAGCGAACTTGCAAATGAATTCGAGGAGCACAACATTAAAATAAATCATTTAAAGGACATAAGCGTCCACCAGCATGACGCAAGCATGTTTTTAAGAAGCAACAGAGGAATATTCGACGTCATCGACATCGATCCGTTCGGAACTCCTTCACCGTTTCTCGACTCAGCCGGATACTGCGCCAGAAGGGAATCACTTTTATGCGTTACCGCAACGGACACTTCAGCCCTTTGCGGAACCTACAAGGAACCGTGCATCAGAAAATACAATTCAAAACCATACAAAAGCGAATACTGCCATGAAACCGGCATCAGAATCCTTGCTGGCTTCTGCGCATTGACACTATCCAAATACGCCAAGTGCATTGAAGTGCTTTTGTCCCACAGTACAGAACATTACATGAGATTATACCTATATGTCAAGAAAGGTTCCAAAAAAAGTGACGAATCACTAAAAAATATCGGATACATAAGCCATTGTAAGGAGTGCCTCTACCGGGAAACCAATAAGGGACTTGCAACGCCAATCCCTGAAACATGTCCCGAATGCGGCGAAAAACTGATTCATGCAGGTCCGCTATGGCTTGGAGACATTCAAAACAGCGAATTCATATCAAAAATGATTAAGGAATCTGAAAACAAGAAACTGAACACCAAAAACCAGTTATTGAAACTGCTTACGAGCTGCCTTAACGAAGCCGAAAGCCCGGCCACATTCTACGACGTTCACAGCATTTGCAAAGCATTGAAGATTAGCGCCCCAAAGCTTGATTTAATATTTGATGAACTGGAAAATAAAGGCTTTAAAGCCGTCAAGACCCATTTCAGCCCAATCGGAATAAAAACAGATGCCGGCATTAATGACATTAAGGAAATTCTATTAAATTTCTAGAATTTTCAAAAATTTTCTAAACAATATTACAAATGGCTAAACGAAGCCCTAATTAATAGAATGCAATCCAATTTATTACAATTTTAATACATTAATATAAATGAATTTCAATAAAAAAATATTACATTATTATAAAAAAATACAAAATGTTTAAATAATTTATAATACAATATAAATATTATAAAACATATCCAAATGGGAGGATAAAACTAATGGTTAAAGAAAAAGACAACATAGTAAAGCTAGATGAAACAGATGTAAAAATCTTAAAAATCATCAACAAGGATGTAAGAACATCTTACAGACAAATCTCAAGAGACCTCGACGTTTCAGTCGGAACCATTCACAACCGTATCGACAAGATGGTTAAAACCGGCGTTATCAAGAAATTTTCACCGGTCATTGACCATGAAAAACTGGGATTCGTATTGACAACGATTATTGGAGTAAGAGTAAAAGGCGGAAAACTCAAAAACTGGGAAGAAAAAACCTTCTTCAATAAAAACGTTGTAGGCATATATGATGTTACAGGAGAATACGACGCGTTCCTGATAGCTAAATTCAGAAACACCAACGAATTGAATTCATTCATCAAAGAACTGTTGAAAGACCCAATCATTGAAAGGACTTACACCCAAACCGTACTGGATGTAATCAAAGAGGATATGGGATCATCTAACATCTTATAGATACAGTAGCAAAACCCTACTGTATTAACTATTTTTATTTTATTTATTGAACAGTCAATCAAACTGAATATCTACTTTTTTTCAAAAAATTTTAAAATCTATCAAAAAAATCTAAAATTTTTATATGATATTAATTTAAATATCTTGAAAACAAAAAACTTATATTATCAAATATTAATTAGAGGTTATGAAATTGGCAGTTTGTTTACCAGACACCCAAGACGGTGCACCGCATATTCCTATTAAACTGACTAGAGTAGGAGTAACCGGTGTTAAAAAACTATTGCAACTCGAACGAGCAAATAAAAGACCAATAATTCTATTGCCGACCTTTGATGCATTTGTTGATTTGCCAAACAATCAGAAAGGAGTGCATATGTCAAGAAACCCCGAAGCTATCAGCGAAGTTTTGGATGACGTTTCTAAAGACAAAAGTGTTGGAGTGGAATCATTATGTGCAAAGATTGTTGAAAGGATGATGGAAAAGCACGAATACGCTGAACGTGTTGAAATTTCCATGACAAGCGACTACATGTTCATGAGAGAGTCACCTGCAACCAAAAGGGAAACACAGGAAATGTGCAATCTCAAAGCAAAGGCAGTCGGCTTAAGAGATGAAGAAGGAAACGTGGAAATCAGGAAAAGCATCGGTGCGGAACTGGTTGGAATGACCGTTTGCCCATGCGCCCAGGAATCCGTAAGGGAATCCGACAAAATCAGATTGCTGGAATTCCTGGATGAAGAAACCACACAGAAAGTGCTTGATACAGTGACTTTCGCATCCCACAACCAGAGAGGTATCGGAACATTATTGATTGAAGTTCCTGAAGGATGGGAAGTCAAAGGGGAGGATATCATCGAAATCATCGAAAAGTCAATGTCTGCACCAGTATTTGAACTTCTCAAAAGACCTGACGAGAACGCAAATGTCCTGAACGCCCACAGAAACCCTGCATTCGTTGAGGACTGTGTGAGAAACATGATGGAAATGATTGCTGAGAAATACTCAGACCTGCCTGACGAGACATTAATTACTGCAAGACAGGAAAACGAAGAAAGTATCCACAGACACAACGCATATGCGGAAAAAGTAACGACTATGGGCGAACTGAAAGCCGAATTAAACATGTAAGGACTTGATGCAATGCTAAAGAGATACGAAATTGCAGGAAGCGTTATGGGATTTTTCGATTCATTTAAAGGATCCCGTCCGGCAATCGACAACGACAAGATATTAATCGTTAGAAGCCGTACAAGAAAAGCAATACCGGTTGACGAGCTTGAAAGCAAGGTTTTAGAAATCGGTGAGGAACTTGGCGGCGTTGAAATTCCTGCAACATCCACCAAAATCGAAGAAATAATGAAACTGGGTGACAAGCATATAAAGGAAAGCGAATTGACAACCGTAACCGTTGACGGCAAAGGCTTTTCAAGGGTAAAGGAAGAGCTTGAATCAATGGGGCTTGTGGTTGTCTATAAGGTTTTTGAACTTCCAAGCTTTGACGTTATCATCGCAGTTTGGGAAGACAAAAACGGAATTCCGCCGCTATATGTTGAAGTTACCGTTTCCGAAAGAGTCGAGTAAAAAACATGACGAAATACACAAAAGAAGATATTCTTTCCGTATTGAACGCAAAACGTTTAGACCTTCTTAAATATATGGCCAAAGCGGCACGATACAGGAAGAATAATCTTATTACTTATTCTAAAAACGTTTTTATACCATTAACTGAAATCTGCAGAAACGACTGCGGATACTGTAATTTTAAAAAGGATTCAAACGATTCCGAAGCCATTATTCTGAAAAGCAAAAAAGAGGTTTTTAAAGAGCTCAAGACAGCTGAAGAGTACGGCTGCAAGGAGGCTCTGTTTACCTTCGGCGAAGATGCAGACGAGGACAAAGTGGTTTTAAAGAGACTGAATGACTGGGGCTATGACAGCATGGTCGACTACATCGTTGACATCTGCGAGATGACCCTTGATGAAACAAGCCTGCTTCCCCACACCAACGGAGGCAATTTCAGCTATGACGCCTTAAAAAGACTTAAGGAAGTTAACGTGTCCATGGGACTGATGCTTGAAAACTCCTCCGAAAGGCTGATGGAGCTTCCGGCTCATAAAAAAAGTCCGGGAAAGGATCCTAAATTAAGGCTTGAAACCATTTCAAATGCGGGAAAGCTGAAGATTCCATACACTACAGGCATACTGATAGGTATCGGCGAGACAAAAGAGGAAATTGTAGATTCCCTTTTTGACATCCGTGAAATCTATGATGAATACGGCCATATCCAGGAAATCATCATACAGAACTTTACCTCAACGCCTGACATTGAAATGAAGGACTGGCCAGAACCTAGCCTTCTTGACATGATAAGGACCGTTACGGCAGCCACAATGCTTTTTGGAGATACCGACGTAAGCATTCAGGTGCCGCCGAACTTAAACTACGATACCGCCCAGAGCTTCCTGCTTTGCGGAGCCGACGACTGGGGCGGAGTCTCACCTGTAAGCATCGATTACGTCAATCCGACATCTCCATGGCCCACAATAGACGTGCTTAGAAACTTAACCGTAAGCGAAGGCTTTGAGTTAACAGAAAGGCTTTGCATTTATGAAAAGTACGTTACAAGCGAATGGCTTAACGACAGGCTTCTGGAAAAGACCCTTAATCTATTAAAGCGTCTATAACTACGTGCTCCACACCTGGAGCATATTTTTTAATCTTATTTATTTTTAAAAGCTCAACGTTTCTCTCACCGGCAGCGTCCCTTATTCTTGAAATTGGTCTCGTTTCAATCAGCTTTTCGGGAACAGTTTCATGATAATGGATAATTCCCCCCTCATTGAGGCTGTTGACGGCGACCTTAAGGTAATGATGAGTGGTCTTGACATAACCCATCACAATACGGTCAGCCTTATAATTTGGAGTTTCAACAAGGCAATCGCCCAAAACCGGAGTAACGTTATCGCATTTGTTTAATTTAATGTTTTCGCACAGGTAATGATAGGAATTGGGATTGATTTCAATGGAAATTATTTTCTTTGCATCGGAATGGACAGCTATCGGAATGGAAAAGTATCCGATTCCCGCAAACATGTCAAGGACCGTTTCGTCTTTTTTGACCATTTTGGCAATTCTCAACCGTTCATTCGTATTTCCCTTTGACCACATCACTTTTGACAAATCAAGCTTAAACAGGCACTTGTTCTCTCTGTTGACGGTTTCGGTTTCGCTGCCATATAAAACCTCATAAGAAGGTTCCCTTTTAGTGCCCTGAATATGATTGATTCTCATTATCGTTTTAACATTATGCTTTCTGGCCAATTCATCCAAATTACCTGGATTTTCATCTAAAATTAGAATATCACCGATTTTTTTATATTTCATTAAAAGATTATATGAATCGGATTGTATATAAAAATTGTTCTCACCACTAAGAATTGTCGTCACTGCTAAGAATTGTTCTAACTCATAAGTATTGTTTTCACTTCTAAGAATTGCTTTGAGTCAAAAATGTTTCCTTGAGTCATAAGAATTGTTCTAACTCAAAACAAAGCAATTTAAATAGTAGTATAACCATAATATTGTATAGAACTTAATAGGAGGTGGTGGAAATTGAGTTCTTAGAGTTAGTATTCAACATGATTAACATTCTGATTGGGATGTGTATGTTGATACTAACTTTATATAATACAGAGTGGGATTAATAATCCCACTATGATGTATTATATGATTATTTAAATATTTAAGATTTAGGGGGGAATAAAAAATAATGTTAATAATCACAATACTAATTACATTAATATTAATAATAATAGTTTATATGATTGCTCAAAAAAAAGCATATAATAAAAAAATAGTTATAACTTTACTAATAATGGAGATAGTATTATGTTTAATTAATATATTTTGCTTATTGGTAGTTAATTAACCATTTTTTCAGAAGAAATTAATAAACAAGTGAGGGATTTTATGAACAACGTAGATTTTATAAAAGATTATGGAGAAGAACAATACAACACAGGAAAAATAGAAACAATTCGAGATTTATTAAATGATAACGAAATCTCATTAAAAAGTGCAATAACAAGATTAACAATACTAAACTGCGGATTAGAAAAAATATCAGAAATCACAGGACTGTCAATAACAGAAATTGAAGCCATCCAAAATCAATAATCAACCACCCAACTCAAAAACTCTCCGAAATTCTAAAAACCACAACAACACCATACATTAACCAGAAAAAATATAACCACATACAGACAACAAAGCAACTGCAGCACAAAATGATAATGCACACAGGAGATAATATGAAAAAAAGAGGTTTAATAGTTAAACTACCACGGCTTATAGAAGCCGTAGATTTCTAGAATTTTCTGGGAATCTACAAGTTTAATAGACTCAGACCATTAAATCGTGGTCTACGTTACCCAAGAATATCATAGGTACCGTGGAATGTTTAATCCCAGTTCCACGCTCTACGGTAAGTGATTAAACAAGTTCTGTGATGGTAGGAACAGTGTTGCTTACAATCTAAAACCTTGGGATAACTTTGTCGAGGGATAAAATAACTCAGGAATAGGAGGTAAACATTATGTTTGTTTACGTACTAAACATGCATGGTGAACCTTTGATGCCATGTAAACCAAGAAAAGCAAGAATATTATTGAAAGAAAAAAAAGCAAAAGTGGTAAATAGAACACCATTCACCATACAATTGTTGTATGGCAGTTATGGACATAAACAACCTGTTAATTTAGGTGTTGATGCAGGAAGCAAATATGTGGGCTTATCCGCAACAACCACTAATAAGGAATTGTTTAAAGCCACTGTAGAATTACGACGGGACATTCCTAAATTACTAGAAAACCGAAGTATTCTACGTAGAAATCGCAGGACAAGAAAATTGAGGTATCGTCCGCCAAGATTTAAAAATCGTGGCAAAAAAGGAAAACTGGCTCCAAGCATTCAGCATAAGATAGACTGCCACCTCACCATTATCAAACGAGTCTGCAACATTATTCCCATACAGAATATAATTGTTGAAACTGCAGAATTCGACACTCACAAATTAAAAAATCCTAATGTACAAGGAGTTGAATACCAAAACGGTGAAGGCAAAGATTTTTATAATGTAAAACAAGCCGTTTTAAGTCGAGACAAATATACCTGCCAAATATGTGGAAAAAAACAAGTAAAATTCGAAGCTCACCACATAATACCCAAAAGCCAAGGCGGATCTAACCGAATGGAAAATCTCACAACACTATGCAGCGAATGTCATCATAAAGTCCATAACGGCGAATTAAAATTTAACAAGAAAGTAACAAGATTCAATCATACTTCCCATATGAATATCATACGAAAAAGACTTATGGAACTACTTAAAAAAGAATTTGACAATGTTCATGAAACATTTGGCTATTTAACCAAATATAACCGTGAAAAACTAGGCATTCCTAAGTCCCATTGCAATGACGCTTTTATAATCAGCCACAATCCACAAGCAGAACAATCCAGCATTGAATATTTGTTTAAAAAAGTAAGAAGACACAACCGACAAATCCATAAAGCCAAACCAAGCAAAGGAGGAAAACGCAGAAAAAACCAATCACATTATATCATTAATGACTTTAGAAGATACGATAAAGTAATGTATAACGGCATTGAATGTTTCATTACCGGAAAACGCAGCAACGGCTACTTCCAGTTAAAATCATTTGATGGGACAGTTATCAGCCAAAGCACAAACAGTAAGAAGTTAAAATTATTAGAACCTATTAAAGGTTGGTTAGTAGATTGGAGATGGACAATTCCTCCACGACCAAAAGAGATCAAGGTATCCCTGCCTAATTAAGATGGAAAACAAGACAATAAGGATTTAGGATACACAAATATAAGTTTGATAAATGAATTGGAAAAAATCACAGGCCTTTCAAAAGAAGAAATCCCAAAATATATAAATCAGCATTAATGTCTGAGAAATTAAAGAAAACATTTATATACTCCAATAGCTAATATTAAATTGTTAGTTTAAACTGACACATTGATTCTGATTTTAAATAAAATTAAACAATATTTTATTAAGATAACCTAGAAGTAGTTGAAATTATATTTTAAATACTTATAGAGGTGTTTTTAAATGGATGACAAAATTTTGGAAGGTACAACGACCGTAGGTATTACCTGTAAGGACGGAGTTGTATTTGCAAGCGAAAGAAGAGCTAGTATGGGTAACCTTGTAGCTCACAAAGTCGCAGAAAAAATATTTAAAATTGACGATCACATCGTAACAACCATAGCTGGTTCAGTTGGAGATGCACAGAGTCTTATGAAAATAATTGAAGCAGAAGTTTCACTCTATCAGATGAGAAACAACGATGCAATAAGCGTTAAAGCAGCTGCATCATTGACTGCCAACATATTGCGTTCAGGACCTATGTATGTTCAGACCTTGCTCGGTGGAATGGATGGAGACAAACCTTCCCTTTATTCACTTGACCCAGCTGGTGGTATGATTGAAGATACTTATATATCAACCGGATCTGGATCCATCGTTGCATACGGTGTTCTTGAAGACAGGTTCAGGGATGATCTTACAACTGACGAAGGAATTGAAATAGCCATTAGAGCTATAAGAGCAGCTGCTGAACGTGACACATATTCCGGAAACGGATATTTGGTTGCTAAAGTAGACAAAGACGGATTTGAAATGTTAGACAATGAAAAAATTAATGAAGTTCTAGAAAAAATATAAGCGATAACTAATTTTTCATAAACTAACTTTTTTTGATATAATAAGTGTACATAGTTTGTGAAGTTAACTGATTATAGCTGAAAGGCTTTTCACAGACTATTCTATACACTACACTTTTTTTGAAGGGATTATATGACTTCAGATATTTTAGATGAAATTAAAAAAGAGATTATGGCAAAACTGCCGAAGACAACGCAGGTTTCAAAAGTAGAGTTTGAAGGGCCTGAAGTGGTGGTTTATACCAAAAATCCTCAGGTTATTACTGAAAACGGTGATCTGATAAGGTCACTTGCAAAAGAACTTAGAAAAAGAATTATTATTAGATCTGACAAAAGCGCATTGCTTGAACCGGAAAAAACCATCGAAAAGATTCATGAAATCGTTCCGGAAGGAGCAGAGATTACAGACATTTACTTTGACACGGTAACGTGCGAAGTTGTAATTACGGCCAAAAAGCCGGGACTCGTTATCGGAAAGTACGGTGCAACGTCAAGAAATATCGTAAAGAATACTGGTTGGGCACCTAAGATTTTAAGAACCCCACCGATCAGCTCTGACGTTATCGGAAAAATAAGAACGACCTTGAAAAACAGCAGCAAAGACAGGAAAAAGCTGCTTCAGAGACTCGGACGCCAGATTCACCAGGGAAGCAAATACCCTAACGACTGGGCAAGGGTTACTTCCATGGGCGGATTCAAGGAAGTAGGACGTTCATCAATGCTTTTGCAGACCCCTAACAGTAGAGTATTACTTGACTGCGGCGTTAACGTAGCCGCACCTGACAACAAAACCGCATTCCCTTACTTGAACGCTCCCGAATTTTCAATCGAAGAGCTTGATGCGGTAATCATTTCTCACGCTCACCTTGACCACTGTGGATTCGTGCCTTACCTTTACCATTACGGATATGAAGGGCCGGTTTACTGTACAACCCCTACAAGGGACCTGACTACATTACTCCAGCTCGACCATATCGATATTGCACACAGGGAAGGCAATCCTTTACCGTTCAACGTAAAGCATATCCACAAGGCTATTAAAAATACAATCACTTTAGACTACGGTGAAGTAACAGACATTTCACCGGACATCCGCTTAACCCTGCACAATGCGGGACACATTTTAGGTTCAGCGATTTCCCACATGCACATCGGAGACGGCGCACACAACCTCGTATACACAGGGGATTTCAAGTATGAGCCTTCAAGGCTTCTGGAGCCTGCAACAATAAGGTTCCCACGTGCTGAAACCGTAATCATGGAAAGTACCTACGGTGGAAGGGAAGACGTTCAGCCTTCAAGAAACTCCGCAGAAAAGGAAATGATGAAAACAATCTACAGAACGTTGAAACGTGGCGGAAAAGTTCTTGTTCCTGTATTTGCAGTGGGAAGGGCACAGGAACTTATGGTAGTGCTTGAAGAGTACATGAGACACGGAATGATTGAGGAAGTGCCTATCTACATCGACGGTATGATTTGGGAAGCTACCGCAATCCACACCGCAAGGCCTGAATACTTAAGCAGGGACTTGAGGGACCAGATATTCCATATGGGAAGAAACCCGTTCGTCTCAGACATGTTTGAAAAGGTTCAAAACCACAACCAGAGAAAGGACATCGTCGAAAGTCCGAATCCTGCAATCATACTTTCAACTTCAGGTATGCTGACCGGAGGAAACTCCGTTGAATACTTCAAGTGGCTGTGCGAAGACGAAAGGAACACCTTAATCTTTGTAGGATACCAGTCTGAAGGATCACTGGGTAGAAGAATCCAGAAAGGAAGAAAAGAAGTGCCTCTTGAAGACGATGACGGAAGAACCAAGGAATTCAAGGTCAATATGGAAACCAAGACCATTCACGGATTCAGTGGTCACTCCAACAGAAGGCAATTAATGGAATATGTCAAAAGGCTTAATCCAAGACCTGAAAAAGTCATTACATGTCACGGAGACCCTAAAAAGGCAGTCGATTTGGCTTCATCAATCCACAGAAGCTATAAAATCGAAACCAGGACTCCTGTTAATTTAGATTGTGTAAGAATCCATTAATAAAAAATATATACTAATCGATGACAAATATTTAATTAATATAAATTAATTTAATAAAAAAAATGCAATGGGTGAATAGATGGTTACTTATTCAGAATCCGGTGTTGACATTGATTTGGAAGCAAAGACAGTATCCGAAATAGCTGCCAAACTCCAATCAACATTGGAATGTAGAGATATTATTACTGACAGCGGCCATTACGCTGCTTTAGTTAGATTAGGAGACAAAGCTATTGCAATGAGTACTGACGGAGTGGGAAGTAAGATTCTAATAGCTGAAATGATGAACAAATACGATACCGTTGGAATCGACTGTATTGCGATGGTGGTAAACGACATCTTATGCGTCGGCGCCGAACCTATAGCTTTGGTCGATTACCTTGCCGTTGAAAAACCTGACCCTCAAAGGGCAGCTGAAATAGCTGAAGGACTGGTAAAAGGCGCTGAAGAGTCAAGAATAGCAATTATCGGCGGAGAAACGGCATCACTGCCTGGCATCATTAAGGACTTTGATTTAGCTGGAACAGGAATAGGCTTCGTTGACGTTGACAAAATCATTTCAGGAGAAGACATCGAGCCTGGAAACGTACTGATAGGCATTCAAAGTAACGGTATCCACTCAAACGGATACAGTCTGGCAAGAAAAGCATTGTTTGACGATGCAGGATTTGACGTAAAAGACAAGATGCCTAACGGCGAAACTACTATCGGCGAAGAGCTCATAAGGCCTACCGAACTCTACGTGAAGCCTATTGTAGCATTGTTTGAAGAGGGATATGAAATCAATGGTTTGGCTCACATTACCGGCGGAGGATTCACAAACCTCAGACGCCTCAAAAAGGGTGTCGGATACGAGATTAACGATCTTCCGGAAACACCGGAAATATTCAAGCTTATCTACGAACAGAACGTTGACATTAAGGAAATGTATAAGGTATTCAACATGGGAATCGGCTTTGTCGTAATCTGCGGTGAGGCTGAAGCCGAAAAGATAATGGGCACCTTAAATGAATACTGCAAATGCCAAATAATCGGCAAAGTAACTGACGATGAAAAAATTGTTGTTGAAGCTTTCGAAGGCTCAACGATTGAATACTAGGGAGGGAAAGTATGAAGATAATGAAAGATAACGAAATGGCTCTTGTCAAGGAAGTATTAAAGAAATTGGGAGCCAGTGATGAGGACTGTCAGCTGGTGGCTGAAGCTACCCTCGACGCAGACATGAAAGGATTCACATCACACGGACTTGGAAGATTTCCGCAATATCTAATAAGCATCAACGCAGGAACAATCAACTTAAAAGACAACATTACAATCGAAAAGGAAACCCCAGCAATCGCATTAATCAACGGTAACAGCGGATTCGGACAGGCTGTCTCATACAAAGCAATGCAGCTTGCAATCAAGAAGGCAAAGGAAGTCGGTATCGGATGTGTCGGTGTGCACAATACAAACCACTTCGGAGTGACCGGATTCTACTCAGACTTGGCCTTAAGGGAAAACGTTATCGGAATAGTTATCGCAAATACCGACCCTGCAATCGCACCATTAGGCGGTAAGGAAGCATTGATTGGAACAAACCCAATAGCTATCGGTATTCCATCAGAAACCTACATTACCGTGGACATGGCAACATCAGTTACCGCACGTGGAAAGATTATCGAATCAAAAAGAAAAGGACTTGAATTGCCTGAAGGTTGGGCGCTTGACAAGGAAGGAAAACCAACAACCGACCCTGAAGTTGCCCTTGACGGAGGATCAATCCTTCCTTTCGGCGGATTCAAGGGATACGCCATTGCATTAATGGTTGAAATATTAACAGGACCTCTTGTACAGGCAGGATACGGCCACGGCGTAACCGGTACCGCTTCCCCTGACAAGAACTGTACAAAAGGAGACTTATATTTAGCAATCGATCCGTCCAAATTCGGAGACTTCGGAGACTTCGTGGCAAATACCGAGGACTTCGTATCCCAGGTAAGGGCAACCGGCGAAACCGTTGCAATTCCGGGAGATTTGGAAGTCAAAAGAATCGCAGACGCTGAAGAAAACGGAATCGAAATCGATGAAAAGCTATATGAACAGCTTAAAGGAATCTGTGACGATTTAGACATTGATTTGGATTCATACCTTGAAGAATAGATTGGCATGTTTGAAGAGCGAAGAAGAGGAAGAACCTTAGCAAAAATAACGTCCTACGCCTATGTAATTGCAGGCGTCCTGCTTTTGGTCGTTGCACTTGCACTGAACTCAGATACCGGTGCTGCATTATTGGCTCAAAGAGGAGCTTCCATTTCCGATTTGGTTTTCGGCGTGATATTTTACTTTATCTTTGCTGCCGTAATCTATTTTCTTTCAACAAGATATGATAACGATGATGTAGTCTGGAAAGCCTACATCGTAATTGCAGTGCTGAACTTCATTGTAATCGGGTTCAGCCTATTGCTTTTAGCATTTTCAGTACTGCTCGTTGTAGCCGCCAATGATGTAAGAGAAGAATTGAAATAATTCTCTTTTCTTTTTTTATTAGTTTACCATTTATTAACAATCACTTTTAAAAAATAATTATTTTAATTTTAGATAACAATTTCACTGCGTTCGTAAAATGCGAGCGGTCATTTATATAGTAGCGTTCGTAAAATGCGAACACGCATAAATTAAAAAAAAAGATTAACATGAGAAGTACAGAATTAATTTCAAAAAAAAATATCATTTCTTCTCATATTTAGCATAAAACCCGTCGGTATCAGCATAGATTGCCTTGAAACCGTACTTTTCAGATTCCTTCATGGCATGCTTAATGTACTGCCTTCCCCATGAAGTAATGGCTTTTGCGCATTCAAAGGAATACCATCTGAAGCGTGGAAAACCGTAAATACCATACATCGTATTTGCAAGCCTTTTAATGGCCTGTTGCTGTACGTCGAGGGACTTTTTCTCTGTGGGATCGTCACTTGCCTTCATTTCACGCTTGATTCTGAAACGTTCCTGAAGGATTTTATCAATGACTGAAGGAATGAATCCCTGAGGAGTCTTTTTGAATTTCAAATCGTGTTCCGGTGAAATGTTATAGTCATCGGGATTATCTACATCCCCCGTTATGAGAACGTCCGGTGAAATGTTTTTGGAGATGATAATGCTCGGGTACAGGCTCCTGAAGTCGAACTGGACCAGATTTTCATGAAGTCCCTTGTCCGGCTCGAGAACGAATCCCCCTTCATTGTCCTCGGCGTTTGCGCGGTCGGTAAAGTTGGATCCCTGCTTGTTTGGAATGATTTCATCATCAAAATAAGCCTGCTTTACCAAAAACCATTCCGCCTGCTGGCCTGTTGCCATACGGCTTACGTCAAAAAGCGGCTGCCCGATAATACGGGTCAATTCCAAATTGAGAGGCAGAGTCTGTTCTGCGATTTTCAACGTGGATACTACGTCATCAAGAGAGTAATCAAATAAATTATCCAGCTCGTCGCCTCCGTTGTCCCAGAATTCCCATATGCGGTCTCCGGGAACGTCAATTTTTTCCTCACCGAAGAGTTCATAATAAACCCTTTCAAGAGTGTAGCGCTCAAGAGACATGTATCTTCTCATGACAAGGTATAAATCAACGTGAATTAATCCTTTCATTGATGCCGCATTGTTAAAGCCCCTTTTAATGAAGCGAATGTCTGAGCCGTCCATTCCAAGGTCCAGGTCGATGCCGTAAATCTTGGCCCTGTCAATTATATATGGAAAATCGAAATTGTCTGAGTTGTAGCCGACGATAATGTCAACGTTATTCTCTTTGATGATATCTACAAAGGTTTGAATCATTTTCTCTTCGGATTCAACCTGATTTACGAATTCGCATTCACCTGAGGACTTTGTCTTGGTGGATATTACCTGATTTACGCCGAAGTTGCTTGCAACTCCTATCATGATTATTTCATCCTCTTCGGAATCGGGCATGCCGTGAGGGTTTCTAACTTCCAAATCAAAGCTTAAAATCCTGAAATCGTTTATGTTGTCATCCACCCTTTCCAAAGGCTTGTCGAGCTTTATTATTTCAACGTCATGCTTAACACTTTCTAAAGCCGAAAAGGAATCTATGACTTCCCCTGAAGCCCTTACCTTTGTCATCGGAATGACGTCCCTGTCCATCAGGTATCTTCTGTAGAATGGAATATCGAATTCCCTGATTTGAATTACGCTGTCCAAATCCCTGATTTCGTCCCTGTGCTTTGAAAGCTCCTGGGGATGGGTGAAAGTTACCTTAATGAAGGTTTTTTCAATCTGGAAGTCCTTTTTTACTACCTTTTCTATTTCAATGTCTTCCAAAAGCTCTTCCAAATCCTTTATGCAATCATCAGGGTTTTTGCTGTAAACGTAAAGGTATGGAGTGAACGAATCGTCTATTAATACAACGTTCTTGTCCCCATCCTTTGAAAAGAGGCGTATTACAGGCCTTTCTTCATATGAGATATAGTCAATGTCTAAAATAACAACTTCCTTTTCCATTGTTTAGGCTCCGTTTAATTCCTTTCTAAAGCTGTCCAAAATCGTATAGGTGACGCCGAGTATCAGCGGACCTACAATGAATCCCACAATGCCGTAAACCAGAGGTCCTGCCAGGAAACCTACCAGCAATATCAGAGGATGGATATCCGCATGGTGGGAGGATATGGCCGGACGGATGTACATATCTACGAGGCTTAGGAAAAATCCGAAAAGCAATACGACCACGACTCTCGGATAATTGCCGGATACTGCATCAAGAATAGCTAATGCCCAGTAGATTGGCCATGGGCCGAATATCGGTATTAACTGAAGTATTCCGGTTATGATACCCAGAAATATTCCGTAAGGATAGCCCAGAAGGGAATATCCTATTGCACCGAAGATTCCGATTATCACTGAAGTGAGAAAGTGTCCGTAGAAAATGCTTTTCAAGACGTCCTCAACGGATTTGACAGTATTGTCGAAAAATTCAATGTGATCATCGGGAACGAATGATTTGATAAAGTTCAAGCAGTCATCCCCATCCTTTATAAAGTAATAGACTGAACAGACCAGTATGAACAAATCCAATGTGATATTCATGATTGAACCTGCCTTTCCTGAGATGTAGCCTAAAACGTATTTTGCGACGCTTTGAACCATGGAAGCCATATTGTTTGCGTCAATGAATGGATTTTGCGGAATGTATGATGAAATCTGCGCCATGGCCACATTGAAGTCGAAATTGGAATTGGCTAAGAGGACATCAGATATGAATCCGGAGATTACGAATACAATATAGCTCACCAGAAGTATCAGAGGTATTATAACAAGAATCATTGCCAGTATTGTCGAGATTGACTCGAACCTTAGCTTGGACTGGATTTTGCAGGCAATAGGCCTTATCCAGTAAGCCAGAATCGCCCCCAGCACAATCATGTTAAGAACCGGAAATATGAATATCAGTGAAACAGCCAGCAAGAAGAGTACCAGCATTACCGGAGGTGTCATATAGTCTTTTAAGTCTTTTTCCATAGTAATCATCAATCAGTATTTTACGCCGCAGGAGTCACGCCTGTATTTTCCGAATTCATCTATCATTCTTATTTTTTCATTATCGAATACAGGACCTTCAACGCATATTCTCCAGCCGGTATTGTCAACGCAGCACTGTCCGCATACTCCAAGTGCGCATTTCATGTATCTTTCAAGGGAATAATCTCCCGGAATGCCTGCATCTTCAAGGATATTGAATATTCCTATCATCATTATCTCAGGTCCGCAGACAAATGCATAATCGTAAGTCGAATCTTCAAGCAAATCATTTAGACAATCTGAGGCGAATCCCTTAAATCCAAAAGATCCGTCATCTGTGCACGGATGAACCTTTGCGCCTGAATTTTTTAAATCATCCAAAAACAGCAATTCATCCTTTGTGGTCGCCGCTACAAGAACTTCAACGTCATTATCTTTAACCAGCTCATGGGTTAATGCGGTAACAGGTGCCATTCCGACTCCTCCGCCGATTACAAGAAGCTTTTTGCCTTCAAAATCTGTTGTAAAACCGTTTCCGTAGCTTCCCCTTACGCCGATTTTATCGCCTACCTTAAGTTCGTGAAGCTGTGAGGTAAATTCACCGATGTTTTTAACGGAAATTGAAAGTTCACCGTCTGAAATGTTTGAAATTGACATCGGCTTTTCATCATTGAAGTTCCAAACCATTAAAAATTCGCCGGGATTGGCGTTAATATCACTCTCAAAGGTGAATGTCTTGATTGTAGGAGTCTCTTCAACGATTTTCTTGATTTCAACTATTTGAGGTGCCCTAATCATACTAATCACCTCCGTGTGCAAGCCCGACCATCTCATCAATTGATGAATAGCCCTTTTCCTTCATGAAGGCTTCCAAATCAGCGTTAATTTGTGAAAACACTTCAACGCCTTCATCCATGATTGCAGTGCCTATCTGAACCGCTCTAGCACCGGCAAATATGAATTCAACAACGTCTTCAAATGTGTAGACTCCTCCGACGCCGATAATAGGAATGTCAACCGCTTCATAAACGGAATAGACGTTGCTTATAGCTATTGGCTTTATTGCCTTTCCGCTCATTCCGCCGAACTTGTTGAAAAGAACAGGCCTTGCGGCGTCGATATTGATTTTCATTCCCGGACCCAGGGTATTAATGAGGCTCACACAGTCTGCTCCCGCATCCTCGCAGGTCTTGGCGATTCCGGTAATGTCAGTCACGTTAGGGGTGAGCTTGGCTATAATCGGGACATCACTTGCATCCTTTGAAGCGGATACTATGGTATGGCTTAAATTGCAGTCCTGACCGATTGAAGCACCATAACCGTCCATTGCGTGAGGACAGGAAATGTTAAGCTCAATCATGTCCACATAATCCTGAACTTCCTCTACAAGAGTGCTGAACTCATCGGGAGTGGCTCCGTAAATGGATGCTATAACGACATTGTTTTCTCTATTGATTAGTTTTAATTCCTCTTTAAAGTTCTCAACACCCGGATTGGACAAGCCTATTGCGTTGATTATTCCGCCTTCAACGCCGACGGTGGTCGGGTTCTTGTATCCAGGATGAGGCTTTAAAGAAAATGATTTGCTTATAACGCCCGCTGCGCCTGATTCTAAAATCCAGTTCATGGAAGAGGCTGTGCTTCCCATGATTCCGGCAGCCAACATTAAAGGATTTCTAAAATGAACTCCACAAACATCAGTTTCTAACATAATTCCACCAGATTTCTATTATGTATTAATGTTTGTTTTACAAATAATTTAAAATTAGTGGATTGAAAAAAAGAGAAATCATTTTTCATATTTCTCAAGCTGCTGGCGATAGTTGTCGTTCTGCAGTTTCAGGCTGATTACGTTGGTCTTGTTGGATTTGATTATCTCTTCCTTTTCCTTCATCAGCAGTTTGATGCTTTCATCCTGCTTTTCAATGATTTTATCCTTCTGCTGAAGCAGTGATTCGTAGGTTTTGGAAATCTTTCTAAGCTGTATTTCAAGCTCCTCGGAATTGCTTTTGACTTGATTTCTGTAGTCGTCAATGAGACCCCTTAAATATTTGACCTGATCCTGCTTGTCATCGATTATCTGCTGCTTTTCTGCGATTTTCTGGTTTAAATCGTCAAGCTCTTTTATCTTGGCCTTTTCGTTGTTGATTTCATTATCCAGCTTGTATTCCAGATTCTGCTTTTCGTACTTCAGCTTGGTGGAATACAATTTCAATTTATTGATTTCCTCGTTTTTGGCCTCAAGCTCCATTGTAAGCTCGTCTATTTCACCGTCTTTCAAATCGATTGCGTCCTTTAAATCTCTGAAACTTTGCTTTGACATTACAGAAATATTTGAATTCAAATGATAATAAACTTTTTGAAAGCCAAAATATATTAGAAATAAAGAAAATAATTTAAGAACATGGAATGTTATATTACTTACTCTATCAAGGGATTTTATGCTTTTAACGAGGACAATGCATTAATTAAGGAAAAGTTATTCAAAGAGGATGAAATCCTTCAAAAACTCATTGAAATTGACAATAAGGAAATTCCATCAGAGGAAAGGGAATTGATTGATGAACTGGCTCGAGATTACGATTCAATCATTATAGAATCAAACAAGAGAGCGTCAGATTACGGCTGCGAAAAAGTAAGGGTGCTTAATCCCAACAAGGCGGGAGATTTTTTAAGAAGCGAATATGAACTGGACTGCGACAATGAAATCTATCAGAAGCTGGCCATCTACAGGATGAAAAAGGCCCAGTCATCAGAGGACAAGCACCTGATTCAGGCAATCAACTCCATTGACGAGATTGATGAGTCAATTGCACGGTTAATCGAGAGGATACGCGAATGGTATGCTCTTTATTTCCCTGAAATGGATTTAATAAAAAACAATGAGACATATATCAAGCTGATTTATGAAAACAAGACAAAAGAGGAAATCATCAACGCAAAAATCGATGCCTTTCCCGAAGACATGCTGGACATTGAAGAGGACATAGATCCAAACGACCTTGAAATAATGAACAATTACGCCAAATCGATTTATGAGCTTCAGCAGACCAGAAAAAACATTATTGACTACATTGACGAGAAGATGGAATCCGTCGCTCCTAATTTGAAACTATTGGTGGGCTCATCACTGGGTGCCAAACTGATATCACATGCCGGCGGACTTAAAAGGCTTGCAAGCTATCCATCAAGCACGGTTCAGATAATGGGTGCTGAAAAGGCCTTATTCAGGCATCTGAAAAGCGGAGACAGGCCGCCTAAATACGGTCTGATATACCAGCATCCCCAGGTCAGGGGCGCAAAATGGTGGAATCGGGGAAAGATTGCCAGGCTGCTTGCATCAAGAATATCACTGGCCGTGAGAAAGGACGTTTTCACCCATGACTTTGATGAAAAGATATTCGATGAATTCAAATCAAAGGCAGAAGAGATAGAAAAAAACAATCCGTTTCCAACAAAGACGTCAAAGAAACGAAGTGAAGAAAAGAAAAAGGGCAAAAAGAAGAGTAAAAAAGGCAAAAAAAGAAGGAGGAAATAGAAAATGGATGTTTTTTTAAAGGACGATCAGGTCGCAACCAGAAATTTGACCCCTGGAATTTCAGTCTACGGCGAAGAGCTGATTGAGGAAGAGGCCGAATACAGGATATGGAATCCGAGAAGGTCAAAACTTGCTGCCGCCATCCTAAACGGACTTAATAATTTAAGAATTGAAAATGACTCCAAGGTGTTATATCTCGGAGCTTCAACCGGTACGACCGTTTCCCACATTTCAGACATTGCATATGAGGGAAAAGTATATGCGGTTGAGTTTTCTCCTGTGACCGCCAAGAAGTTAACCCGGCTGTCACGCCAGAGGCCCAATATTTACCCTATACTCGGTGATGCTACAAAGCCTAAAGAATACATGAACCTTGTTGAAAAGGTTGACTTATTATACTGCGATGTTGCCCAGCCTACCCAGACGAACCTCTTTATGAGAAACATGAACATGTTCGCAAAGGATGATGCATTGGGAATATTGATGATTAAGGCTCGAAGCATCGACGTGGTACAGAAGCCTAAAAAGATTTTCAAACAAGAAGAGAAGAAATTGAAAGAGAAAGGTTTTAAAATTATCGAAAAAGTGAAACTGGAACCTTACGAAAAAGACCATATCTCATTTCTCATAGAGAAAAATTTTTAAAAAAAAATAGTTGTTTTTCATTCCACAATAGATGAAAAACTTCTTTAAAATATTATTAAAAAATGTTAAAAAATACCCGAAAAAGTATTACTTCGATAGCTTTTTATACCATAAAATTAAATATAATATATGCTAATGCAAATAAAAAAAAAGTTCACTCAATAATCCTTTAGGTAAATTCACTCTACTAATCACTTCATTTATGTAAATCCTAAAGGATTGAACTTCTTTTTGTCAAAAACTCTTTTTTATGAATTTTAATTTTTAAGCTAAAATACTGTCTTTTTTTCAAAAAAGTATTACTAAAAAGCTATCATTAACCCTTCATATATCACAAAAAAAGCAATATTAATTTTCAGTTATTTCACACAAAACTTTGGATAAATTAGATATGTGCAAGTTAATGATTTAAAAATAAAAAGCTTAAAAGTTAATTGAGCCATGCCTAAAAAAATATTATCAAAAAACAGGATGAAAATTTCCGTCAAGCATTTGCAATGAACGAATTATTAAATTAATGGCTTCGAAAAATAAATCAATATAATTAATCATTAATGCATTAATTATGCATGACATTGAAAAGAAAATGTAAAATCATTAGCGTTATCTACATGTAGTCTTTTTAGAAATGACTTCCATGATGGTTTTGGCTATTTCGTCCTTGCTTGCAAGCGGAACCGTCATGACCTCATCGTCAATGATTAAAACCTCGTTTTTATCGGACCCGAAATTACAGTCCTTGCGTGAAACGTCATTTGCAACGACCAGATCGGTTCCGGCATCATTAATCTGCTTGTGGGCACAGTAGATTATGTCTTCACGAGATATGTTGAATTCCGCCTTGAATCCCACAAGAAATATTGACGGATTGATCTTTTTAATCTGGCGAATGATTTTAACCGTCGGCTTCAGGTTGATGGCTAGCGAGGAATCTGAATCAATTTTTCTGCTTTTTCTCTCGACGACCTCAAAATCCGAAACGGCAGCCGTTGAAATGAAAATGTCAAAATCCTTAACGATTTCAAAAATAGCTTTGGCCATCTGTTTGGAAGTTTCAACGGGAATTACATTAAAAAGGGGTGAAATCTCAACGCTGACATTGGCAACAACCAAAGTAACGTCTGCTCCCAGGATATATGCCTGCTTTGCAAGGGCAAGGCCCATCTTTCCGGAGGACTTGTTGGTGATTCCCCTTACGGAATCTATAGGCTCGAACGTTCCTCCAAGACTGATTAAAACTTTTTTTCCTCGAATGGTAATCACTTCTTATTCAGGTTAATGCATCTTAAGGATTCCATGACTATATCGTCCTTGGACGGGAACTTTGCCTTTCCCTCATCCATTACCGGAGGCATGAAATATGCTGATCCTTCTGCTTTGATCTTTTCGATGTTTTCCTCGATTGCCTTAAACATTGAATCGTGCATTGACGGAACGAAAAGAATCGGAGTGTCATGACCGTATGCCGTTATCAGCAATGTGGAAATCGGATTGTCGGCAATCTTATGAGCGAATTTTGAGATGGTATTTGCGGTAGCCGGAGCTACAAGTATCAAATCCTCCTGGGCATACCTTACATGCTCGATATTGCCCGTAAGTTCCGTTATCGCTTCGCTGCCGGTTGCAAACTCCATGGAATTAGGATGGATGATTTTGCAGGCGGCCTCGCTCATGAAGCATTTGACATCAATGCCCTGTCTTTTGAATTCTCTAGCCAATTTAACTGATTGTGTGGCAGCCACGCTGCCCGTAACGCATAATACAATCATGATAATACCTCTAAAAAAATAAATAAAATTAGTTGATTTTGATATGCTGGATAATGTAGTCTGCAGCAGGCAGGTTAACCTCATACTTATCGATAGGAGCACTGTACATGACAACGTAAGCTTCATTTCCCCTGTCGAACCATAATGCCTTGTGCTGTTTGACGACACCGTTATTTGATGAGGAAGTGTAGATGTACTGAAGAACCCTCTCGCCGTTAAGGTCCACTTCGCCTGAGGATACCAGATCGAAGGCCTCATCGGCCTGAATGTTATTGTAAGTGCTGTTTACGAAGCGGTCAAAGTCGCCCGTGAAATCCTTTTTCTCAACGTGTATGTTAACCTGGCCGACTTCAAGATTGTCCACTGAACTGGCTTTTGAGATTGCCAATACGGAATTGTTTGAAGTTGCCTGGGACATTACCCAATTGGAAGGATATTCTATTGTGACACCGCCTTTTGAAATGGATAGCATAGTAACGGATTCATTGGTACTGCCTGTATTTTTACTGCTTCCTGCATTGAATTGGATATCATTTAGAACAATGTATCCGCAAACTGCAATAATTAATATAAGCACTACAGCTCCTATTATAGTTAATTTCTTCATATATTCACCGTTTAAATTAAATCATTCCTATCCTGCTTGAGCCTGTGAACCTGAATCCTGAGACGGAGCCTGTGAACCTGAATCCTGAGACGGACTCTGACTAGGAGTCTGACTTGAGCTCTGACTTGAACTCTGGCTCGTATCGACGCTCTGGGTTGAAGTGTCCTGGTAAGTCTGTACCGAGGACGAATCCGTCGTATTCTGGACATATGTGGTGTTGCTGACCGTTTTTGTAGTATTTACATGAATGTCTGCAACATCAGGAAATGCGGTATCGGTAACGATAGCTACAGCATTGGTTTCTGAAAAGGTTTGGAAATCAAAATTGAATACACCAAATGCGGCGCCGACGGTAAAGCCGACAGCCAAAATCAAAATGGCTACAAGCTTGAAGGTACCTGAATCCATTGGAGTCTTTTCCTTAAGCTGCTTGTCACCCTTTTTAGGATTTATGATGTATTTTTGAACTAAATCCTCTTTCTCTTTTATTTCTTTTTCACTAGGTTTTTCAACCTTTTTAGGAGAATCGGAAGGTTTTCCCTGCATTGATCTGATTCTATTGGTAGCCTCTCTTGCATCCAAAGCATTAAGCTTGTCTTCATATTTTGAACGGAAATAAATATACTTTTCTCTGGATATCTTTCCATGAGCGTAATCTGATTCCAGACTGGCCATTATTTGAAGAAGTTTATCTTTATCTGTGGACATACCAACCCTCCTAAATTATTAATATTAATTATTATATTGAAACAATAATTTAAAGTTTTCTTAAAATTCAGGGTATGAACCCAGAACTTTTAAAAAATAAGTATTATCATCGATTTCTTTTATTATGCCTTTAATTGTTTCATCTTTTTGATGACCGTTAAAATCGGCAAAAAAGATATACTTGCCCAAACCTTCCTTGGAAGGCCTTGATTCGATTTTAGTTAAGTTAATGTGTTCCCTTTCAAAGATTCCAAGTATCTTATAAAGCATTCCAGGACGATCCTCATAGATTGAAAATATTATTGAGGTCTTGTCCCTGCCGGTAGGCTCAGTGTCTTGTGTAGATAAAACGACAAAACGGGTTTCATTGTTTGAAACATCCTGGATATTGGCCTTAAGTATTTCAAGGCCGTACAGCTCGGCACTTTTGGCGTTTCCGATAGCTGCCTTGGACTTGTGTCCTATGATGCCTTTTGCAGCCCTTGCCGTACTTACCGCATAATGGGGCTGAATATTATTTGAACTGATGAAATCCTGGCACTGGGCAATCGCCTGGGCGTGTGAATAGACATCATCAATGTCATCAAGGCTTGTTCCAGGATTTACGATTAAATTCTGATTGATCGGCAGAACGATTTCACCGACGATGTTTAAGTCATATTTATGGGCTAAGGAGTCGAGAGTTATGCCGACGGAGCCTTCAATTGAGTTTTCAATAGGCACTACGCCCTTGTTGCATTCTCCCGAAACGATGCTTTCCATTATTGCGGGAATCGTACAGTACGGGATTAGATTATCGCCTATTGTTGACGCCGCTTCATGGGTAAATGTTCCCCTGGGACCTAAAAAAGAGATTAATTCAGAAATAATACCACCTTGAAATGAAAAAAAGAAAAAATTTTAAAGTATAGCTAATTATAGCTACACTATGCTTCGAGTTTTGCAATGAGCCTTAGGATATCTGTTTGGGTTACGATTCCAATAAGCTCATCGTCTTCCACAACAGGCAAACCGTTGTAGCCGGTGTCCATCATGATTTTTGAGACCTCTGAAATGCAGGTGTCCTTGCTTACGACGGTAAGGTTTGTGGACATGATGTCTTCAACGAGCACTTCCTTGATTTGGGATTTCTGATACTTTTCAGGAACCTTTTTCCTGAAGTCGATGAATGCCCTCATAAGGTCTTTGGAAGTAATCATTCCGACAAGTTCGCTGTCATCAAGAACTGGCAGTCTGCCGACTTTTGAATCGAGACTTACTCTTCTTGCGTGGATAAGCCTTTCGGATGGAGAAACAGTCTTTACATCCTTGGTCATTAAATCCTTTGTACAGATTTTGTCGTATTCGCCATCTACGGCCAATGTGACGAAGTCAGCTTTTGAAACGATACCGACCATTTTGTCGTCTTCCATGACAGGCACGGATCCGATTCCGTTTTCAAGCATTATGTTTGCCACTTCATCAAGCTGCATGGTCTGAGGAACAGTAATAATGTCTTTGACCATAACGGATGAAACGTGAAGCCTTGAAGCAGGCATGCTTTCATATTTTGAAGAACCAAGCTTAGCTGCAATGTCTCTTTCTGAAATTATACCCACCAGTTCCTTGTTGTTCAGAACAGGAAGACGGGAAATTCTATTTTTCCTAAGTAATTTTAATGCATCGGCAAGACTCTGGTCTTTGTCGATGGTAATTAGCGTTTTAGACATTAAATTTTTAACTTGCATATTAATTCTCCATAATTATAAGTTTTTAATAGCTCTCAAGATATCCCTTTCAGTTATGATACCTACTACATCATTATCCCTGACTACAGGCACTCCACCGATGTTGCTGATTTTGAATAATTCGCAGATTTCGTTAATGCTGTCTTCAGGTTCTGCAATTACTGCATCCTTAACCATGATATCAGACAGTTTAGTTTCGAGTACTTTGCTTGCTGCATTGGAGTTTAAATTATCAAATAACTCTTTTGCGTTTAAGAAACGAATAATATCAGTTGAAGTTACGATTCCCAATAATTTTTTAGCTGCCTTTGAAATGTCGGCTTCTCCTCCAACAATAGGAATTCTTCTTAAGCCGTTTCTGACCATAATCTTACAGGCACTTTCGATTGGAGTACCTGGAGTGGTAGTGAAGACTTTGGTTGTCATGTAATCGTGTACAGCCTTTTCATCCAATTCGCCTGCAAATGACAATGCGATATCCCTTTCAGTTACGATACCGACGAGTTTATCGTCGCCGTCAACAAGAGGGAGCGCTCCAATTTGTTTTGCCAACATCAAATCAACAACTTCTTTAATGGAAGATTTGCTGGATAATGAAATTACATCACGTGACATGATTTCACGTACAGGTTCATTAATAGCTGCTAAAAAGTTGTCTTCGTATTTTTTCTCAATAATATTAAATTTATTTCCTCCACCAAAGAAATCCAATATATCCATTACTGTTACAATACCTAAAACTTTGCCGGAACCAGGATCAGTGATTGGCAATCTCCTGAATTCATGTTCCATCATTACTTTAGCAGTATCCTTAATACTTTTACTAGGAGGAATTGATACAACGTCTGAAGTTGCAATCTTCATTATTTCTCCAGGTTTATCATGAATTTTAGTTTCTTGTTCTACAGATCCTCTATTCATAGATTTTCTCAAGTTAATGGATGTTTTTTCTTTCATTTATACACCTCTAAATTATAATTACACACATTAAATTTAATCATTATTCAATATTCAAAATTTTATGAATTTGGGGAATGGTGGAAACTTCAAAATATTTGCCGGCAGCCTCTGAAAATTCGAATAAGCGAGAGGAAAGATTTTCCCAATCGTTTAGCGGACTTGACGGCTGTATAATAATTTGAACGTTATTCTTATCAATTATCTCTTCATCAATTTTTTTAATTACCTCTTCAAATGACTCCAAATTTAACTGTGGTAATATAACTACTTTACAATATACATTTATAGATTTCTCTATTAATAAATTTAGTGATTTAATTTCATTTAAAAAAATATCTTCTTTAAAATCGCCTTCAAAATGCTCTTTTAGCTTAATGTCAAGAGATACCATATCCAAATTATCAATTAAATCAATATTATCAGGTAAAGTCCCGTTAGTTTCCAGCATTATATCAAGATTTGTAAGACGTGACACTTCATTGATAAAGTCCGGATACAGTGAGGGTTCACCACCTGTAAAAGATATTGTTTGACAGTCCGGAGTTAAAATACTTTCGATTTTTGAGGCCACTTCGGATGGCGTCATGAGAATGCCGTCATCTTTTGAAATGCTGTTTTTCGTATCGCAGTATGCGCAATTCAGGTTGCAGCCTGCAAAACGTACAAAAATCTGTCTCTGACCTATTAATAAGCCTTCACCTTGAAATGAAGAGAATATTTCGATAATTGGAGCTTTCATAACTATTCCACGAATTCTTTCTTAAATTGAGCTCCCTGGCCGATTCCTTCATTGACGCAGACTGAAATGTATTCCAAATTGTCGTAAGTTTCGCCCAGTTTGCGGGCCAAAGTCTCTGCAAAGAATTTGGAGAGCTCTTCAGCTGACGTATATGGAAGCGGCAAAAATACACAGTCAACAGCAGGCAGAGTATAACCCTTGCCGTCAATCTTGAAGTAGACGCTTTTCTGTTTTTTCAATTCGAAAATAGAATCTGATTCCTTATCGAAATCCTTGAAGTCTATTAAGCTATTGTACACTGGAATCAGAAGCCTGTGGTCAAGTTCGTCACATAGGGCTTTCGTGTACTTTTTAACGTCCTTAAAATCAACAACAAATTCGAATTCACCTGCCCTTTCCCCTTCGATTTCCACGTCAACGAAATAGGAATGACCGTGGATGAAACCGCATGATTCGTGGCCGGGAATGACATGGGCAGATGAGAATCTTAAATTGGATTGAATTCCGTTTACCAAAATTTTCATCCTAACACCTTAGTTTTACTAATGTCTTTTTCAATGGTTTTCAACTCATCAATGAAGCGGTTTGCAACTTCAAATATTAAATCCTTCAGATTGTTTTCATTGAAGACCTTTCCGCCGTCGATATCATAAAGGCCGATGCATTCAACGTCGCCGGGAGTTCCCTTATCTTCGATATTGAGGGCAAAATGAATCTTTGCGGAGCTTAGGGAAACGCTTGCTATTGAAATGCTCAGTTTCCTGCCGTCGACAAAAATGTCATCCCCTTCACGGGTTGTTTTAACTCCCCTTTCGGTTAATATTTCCCTGAAAATCATGACGAGAAGCCTTTGGCGAAGATATGCAATCCTCATGTTGGGAGGCTGCTGATCGAAAAATTCACAGATGAAATTGACCATGTTATTTGACTTTATTTCAAGCCCCACATCGGCGAAATCCTTCAGATTGTCCGGAGTAATGTTGACTGGACCTATCCATGTTACTATTGAAGATCCGTAGATTCCAAACTCCTGAAACGCCCATGACGGATTGATTTGACTGCCATCATATTCGAAAATGTCTTCTACATGTTTATGAGTTATTTCCATCTTTAAAACCTGCTTTTTTAAAATTGTGGATTTCAGCATCCACATCAATAATCAGAATTGACAATTATAATATGTAATCAATCCTATTTATACATTAAAACATGTACATTAATGGGAAAGAAAATCCTGAAAATAAGTGGTTTTGCAATAATATTGAAAAAATGATGAATTAAAACTGGAGTTTTTGATTGTAGTATTTGAATAATTGTGCGCAAATGCCTGAATTATCAAAAGAAAAAATGGTGGAAAAATAAAATTTTTCCGAAATAAAAATTTAACCTACTGTTACAGGGTTCAGACCAATATTGCTCACATCCACAACATGGAACTGAATTTGTTTATCTGGAGTTTGTCCAGAAGCCACGTCGTTATTTTCTGCAGGCCCGGTATAATCTACACCAGCCACATCAGATGAATCCGCGTAATGAACCGGAACATAATCCGGGTTAGAATATAGTTCTTCTAAGGAATTTTGAGCCCAATATTCATATGCAGTATCATTGGAAATTACGCCCGGACCAAGATTAATATAATTTTCATTGCCAAAACGGTATATATAATCACAAATCATTATATCCTTTAATGGTGTTGTAACATTTCCTAAAGGAATAAATCTTCCGCATTCCACACATTGCAGATACATGTCAGTGAAATCCTGATTTACATTTACATATAGCTCTACTTCACCATCAACCAATCTGTAATTTGAAAGAAGATACTCTCTCTGAAGCGCTTCCTGATGTTTTTGAGTTTCTGATGGGAATGTATGATGATTCATATAATATTGAACCTCATCATAATCATAAATGCCTACACTATCCAAATCGAAATAACTATCGCCCAATCCACAGGAAAAATCACAAATATCAAGTTTAGGGATAACTTTTGTAATATTTCCCAACGGTATGAAACCTGCTTCAACGCATTGAGCATATTTGTCCGTGAAATCCTGGCCAATCCTAATGAAAATATGGTCATTGAAATTAGGAGACAGCATATATTCACTCTTGTTTATATTATTGAAAGGGAAATAGGATTCACTTACCGGCTTTAAAGGGTAAGAATACGGATCCTCTGGGTTAATCCTGTCCTGAGCAGTGCTTTCCCCAATTGTATACGCTGCAGCACCACCATATTGATAACCTGCAGGTTTTGCAGCAGAATCGCCCCCAATATTCGGTTGTTTAGAGGTTTGATAATCGCCACCCTGAGAAGAGGAATCTTCACTAACAGGCAACTGTTCAGATGAATTGCCGCCAGCATTGGAAAGCAAAGCAATTGATTCGCCGGAAAATGTCTTTGGAGACATGCTGTTTAAAATGTAATTAAACACTGAATCAGCAGAAAATGAAATATCCTTTGCAGGCATTTTTTCATCAGCAACTGTAACATTATCATTAGATACGTCATTTGAAGAAGAAACATCTGCAACTACATTTTCCACTTCATTTAAAGTTAAAGAATAACCTCCAACGATTAAACCAATAGCCAATACTAAAACAACGACTGGAATCACTTTGTTAATATTTTCACCTCCACCAACTTAATGTAATATTAATTATACAACAAATAGCATATAAACTTTACTTTTTTATCCGTGATAAGAAACTTGAACGAAACATCACGAATAACAGTTTCAAGCACATTAATCATTAATTAATGCCTAAAAATGATTATTTCGATATTCAATAGCCATTTAACTTTTGAGTATTTCATATCAACAGCAATAGAAAATTAGATTTAATAGTTAAAATAAAAATTCTTTTAGAAGGTGTTATTCATATGGAACAAGTAAGAACAAGAGACTTTATCTACACGACGGACGGAATGTACTTTGCATCAACGAACTATATCCATCCCGAAGACAGATACATCTCATTTTTAAGATACATACCTGATGAAAACGGAGATCGTGAAAAGGACGGCATGAGATATAGGAAAGTGGGTTCTGAGGAAGCATACACTTACCTGCGTGAAAATTATCCTGATTACTTATATTTCTGCGACATTACCAACGTTGAAATGATGGGAGTTCCTATCGACAAGGTTGAAAGGATTATCAAGCCGGAACAGAGGCTTTTGGGACTTAAAGAGACATTCGAGTCCGGAGGCGAAGTCAAGAATCCCGAAATCATTGCCAAATTAATGGACGTCTGTGACTTTTTCCACTACATTGCAGGAATCCCCTATGAAAACATGGGAATTTCCGGATCAATCCTTCCGGGACTCCAAAAAAAGGAAGTTTCCGATTTGGATTATGTGATTTACGGCCTTGACAATCACAGAAAGGCCATTCAAGCTTTTAAAGAGCACAGAAACTCTGAAGTTTACATCAAGGAAAAGGACAAGCACATCACTTTAAACGGAATCACCGACGATTACTGGGATTTCGTCTACAACAAAAGGATGAGCGATTCCAGCCTTACACCTGAAGAGTTCAAATGGTATGAAAACAGGAAGGCGAACCGTGGAACCATTGACGGAACGTTATTCGACATTTTAGCCACCAAGAATTATGATGAAATCGAAGGAAGCTGGGGCGATACGAGATACGAGCCTCAGGGAATTGCCAAAATCGAATGCGACATCATAAGTGCCCTTGGAGCATTTGACAATCCTTCATTATACACCGCTGAAAACGTGAAAACCCTTGAAGGGGTTGAAAAGGACATTGTTGAAGTCGTTTCATTTACCCACACCTATGCCGGCGAAGTCATTGACGGAGAACACGTAATCGCCAAAGGCAAGGTCGAAAAGGTCATACAGGACGGAAAGGACGATTATTACAGGATCGTTGTCGGCACCACACGGGAAGCCATTGACGAATATCTCAAGCTGAAAGTTCCTCCTGCATGAAGAATTGTCCTGACTCCTAAGAATTCATGTCAAAGCTAAGAATTTACCTAACCACACCATATTTACTTATTTAATAAGAATTTACGGCATCAATAACCTCTATTTTTTTATATCAGAACGTACAATCTAATATTACAAAAATTAAGAGGTTAAAAAATGATAACAATATCTTCAATAAAAACACACATGTACTGCCCGATGAAATTGTATCTGCAGACGCATGTTGACAACAGGCAAAGAAACGACATGCAGTTAAATCTCGAGCTTAAAAAGATTAAAATAGACACGCAGGACCTTATACAGAAGAATATGCGAAAGCTGAAAAAGGAAATGGGCCTTGTTGAAGTGGAGGAAATCCTTTCAGAAAACATCCCAAGCTATCTTGAAAGCACTTTCTCCTCCATTGAAAGCATGGATTTGGGTTTGACGACCGACCAGATCGTTGAAATAAACAATGAAACCTATTTCAGCATCAAGCTTCAGGCAATTAAAGCAAAACAGGCCATGGAACTTCTGGGAAAAAACGGCTATGCGATTGTGGACATGTTTTTCCCGAACTGCATGTATTCCTACCACCTCAAGGATGCCCGCATGGAAGTCAGCGGAGTGTGCGACAAGATAGAAATCGTTGACGGCAAATATTACCCCATTTCCATCAAATACAACAGTCCTCCGGCCAAGGGAGTCTGGGACCAGGATGCCGTTGACGTCGGAATGTGCGCACTGCTGATAGAAGAGGAATTCAAGACTGAAGTCTTCGTTGGATTCGTCGAATACGCCAAAATCAACGAACGAAGGCCTGTGGTAATGGATGTCAACATCAGAAAATCATTGTTTGACATCATTAATGAAGTAAAAGAAATAGAATACGACGCAAAGGTTCCTAATGTAAAAATGAGCGAAAAAAAGTGCGGCAACTGCGAGTATAAAAATATATGTTTAAAGGAATAGGGATTTAATTCTCATTCCTTTAATCGTAAAATTTTCCTAAAAATTCTTTCATTCTGGTATTATCGGATGAAAATACCTCTTCAGGAGTACCTTCTTCGATAATGTATCCGTCATCCATGAAAATTATTTTATCAGCAACGTTACGGGCAAAAGACATTTCGTGAGTGACGATGACCATAGTCATGTGTTCAGCCGCAAGATTCCTTATTACAACCAGAATCTCTGAAGTGAGCTCGGGATCCAAAGCTGAAGTCGGCTCATCGAAAAACAGGATATCCGGATTCATTGCAAGAGCTCTAGCGATTGAAACCCTCTGCTGCTGGCCTCCGGACAATTCGTGAGGATAAGCTTCCTCCTTATCTTCCAGACCCATTTTCTTTAAAAGGTCACGGGCTGTGCTTAACACTTCCGCCTTGTCTCTTTTCTGGACCTTGATTGGAGCGTTGGTAATGTTTTTCAAAACATTGTGGTGCGGGAAGAGATTAAAATCCTGGAACACTAACCCGAATGTTCCGTCGAAATCTATTTTTCCGCTGTCCTCATGGTCAAGTCTGGTAATGCACCTGAGCAGTGTGGACTTTCCTGAACCTGAAGGTCCGATTATACATAATACTTCACCCTTGTCCACGCTAAGGGAAATATCTTTAAGCACTACGTTTTCATCAAAACTCTTTTTAAGGTTTTTAACTTCCAATAAACTCATAATAATCCCCTAACTTAAATAATTATAGCGGTTTTCAAGGCGTGCCATGACAAATGCGACAAGCACGTTGAATATGTAATAGAACAATCCTGCAACAAGCAAGGCCGCAATTGAAGCGTCTGCAGCAGCAATCTGTTTTGCTACGGTAAACATTTCCGGAATTGCTATAACGAATGACAATGAAGTATCTTTTACAAGAGTAATTACCTCGTTGGTTACTGAAGGGAGAATAATCCTGAATACCTGCGGCAAAATAATTGTGAAAAATGTCTGTACCTTGCCGTAACCCAAAACCTGAGCAGCCTCATACTGGCCTTTCGGAATTGCTTCGATTCCTCCCCTGTAAATTTCAGCGAAGTACGCAGCATAATTTATTGAAAAGGCAATGATAACTGCAATGAACCTATAATCAGGTGAAAGAGTCATTCCAAATATGTAATACGGTCCGAAAAACACTACAATTAACTGCAGCATTAATGGAGTACCCCTCATGATAGAGATATATATTTTCATTAACCATCTGAGCGGTGCGAACTTACTCATCCTTCCAAAGGATATTAGAAGACCTAAAGGAAGCGCAAACAGCAATGTAAGCAAAAATATTTCGATGGAGGTAATCATACCCCCAATCAATAATTCCACCATCGAACTTAATATCATGAACTATTCTCCAAAATACTTTCTATCTATTTAAGAATAAGAGAACCTGGAACTCCGTATGAGGAGTAGTTAGCTGCAATAGCTTGGATAGTACCGTCAGCGTACATTTCATCTAAAGTAGCCTGTACCTGGTTTCTTAATTGAGTGTTGTTCAATTTGAATCCTACACCATACTGTTCTGATGAAAGAGGTTGATCCAGGATGATGAAAGAGCTAGAAGAGTTGGATGAGTTGATTTGGTATTGTGCAACACCAATATCCATTGCAACAGCCTGACATGCACCGGATTGTAAATCCATGAATGCAGTGTTGTAGTCTGCAACCTGCACTAAGTTAGTGAAGGTATCCTTGATGGTTTTGTTGTCTCCTTCAAGAGATGCTAAAGCAGATGAATCTTTTTGGGTTTCTACAACTTTGCCGCTTAAATCAGCGATTGAAGAAATGTTTGAATCCGCTTTTACTACAAATACCTGTTTGTTGTCAATGTATGGTTCAGACCAGGTGTAGTTGTTTTCTCTTCCGTTAATGGTAAATCCATTCCATATACAATCGATGGAGCCGGAATCCAATTCTGCGTCCTTAGCGTCCCAGTCGATTGGTTGTGCTACATAAGTCCAGTTGTTTCTTTTACAAACTTCTTTTGCTAAATCCAAGTCGAATCCTACGTACTCAGAACCGTTCTTAAAACCATATGGTGGGAATTCTGCATCAAATCCAACAATAAAAGTATTATTATCATTAGTTACTTTAGTTGCATTATTTCCACCACCTAAAAAGTCAAATAAGCCTGCACTGGCAGTACCCATGACTACAAAGGCTATTACAATTAAAGCTAAAATAAAACCTATCTTTTTATTCATTAAAAACACCAGTATTTATCATGTTTAGAGCAGAAATATTTTCTAGTCTCTAAATTATTTTTTATTGTTTAATATATTTAAAGTATAATTATTTGAAAATGAAAGTTTAATAAAAATTTTGAACCTCCCCGACCTTTTAGAGGTCGGGGATTCCTAGATTTTTTTTGCTTAATAGTCTATTAAGTCTGAACTAGGCTATCCCCGTCGCACCAACGGTTCAGTATATTAATTGCGGCATTTACATCCCTATCAAGTATTTTTCCACATTTCGGACACATCCATTCCCGTTCTTTTACATCCAAATCTTCATTGATGTGTTGGCAGTGGTGGCATGTTTTGCTTGTATTTTTTGCGTTTGTGAATTGTACACCGTCTGCTTCGGGTTTGTAGAGTTGGAATTTATCTTTAAGTCTTTGTATGAATCTCGAT
>NZ_FMXB01000022.1 GCF_900103415.1 Methanobrevibacter millerae | reverse complement strand
AGCTCCAGTGATTCATTATTCATGTATCTTTGAAGCAATCCTAAAGTAACGCTGCCGATATTATGGTCTTCCCAGATATTTGTTCCCACAAGCTGTTCAAGTAAGCTGTAGGCGAATGAGCAGGTAAAACGGAATTTCCAAATGTCCTCAGCATTACCTGCTACAGTCATGCCCATGCTGTGGTCTGATTCGCCTGTAATGTATAAACAGTTATAATCATTGCATAATGAAAAGCCAACAGGTGAAGTTCTCTGCCAATTAACATTAAACGCTTCAGCTGCTAAATCAGCAACATAATCATGTTCATATAAAAAAATCAAATCTGTTAGGAAAGTTCCATATGCTGCTTTCATTAAGCCCGGTGCATAATCACTGCTTTTATTCAACCAATATTGCAAATCATCATCGCCAACTTTAGATGTTGCCAATGCAAAGCTTCTCATTCCTTCATAACCAATGCGTTGTTTTTCAGAAATTAAATTATAAGATAATGTAGTTGTTGACATAGTAAATAATCATTAATCTTTATTTTCTTCTTCTAAATGTTCTTTCAACATTTCTTTAATCCTTAAAAAGTCTTCATCATCCTCATATTCTTTTAAATTTTCTTCAATGAAATCATTTGCTTCACCATATCTTCCAAGACCTATTAAAGACAAAATCTTTCCCCTTACCGCATAGGCCAGCACTTCATCAAGCTCAGTTTCACATGCCTTTTCATAGTAGCACAATGATTTTTCATACTCTTCTTTATTCAAATAGATCGCACCAAGTTGTGCGTAAATAACGCTTTTGCTATGAGAATTTGACTCATATGTTAAGCATTTTTCGAGATTAAAAATTGCTTTTTCATATTCTTCAGTTTCAATAAAATTATGTCCATTAATTAGATATGACTGATAATAGCCCCCTAAATAATTTGTGCAGAAATTGCATAATTTTATCGAATAATCGTATTTTCCTTTTTCGGTTAAGAATTTTGCTATATTAACAATAATGTTTGGCAATAGGAACCATGATAAGAATATAAAAAAGCCCAAATCAACGATAAAACCAAAGACATTTTGAATCATTAGATAATTCCATATTCTAAAAAGCAATAATATCATAAATATGCAGGAAATTGCATATAATATCTTGTTGTCCCAGATTCCAGAAAAAATATAAAATAAAGTTATTATTACTCCGGATTGATATATTAGTTGAGACAGGAATTCATAATTAAATGGATATGAATAGATTTCAGGGTAATGTCCCTTAAAAGTTGAATAAGCTAGTATAAAATTGCCTATAAGGACTAAAACTAAAATAAAATATTTGTCTTTATTATCCATTTTTATCAAACATACTTTATTTTTTATCCGATAAATAATTAATGAATAATATCAAAAAGAGAGGGATATGGCTATTTATTTTTATTATCTTCAATTGTTTTGTTTTTGCGAACAACTGAAATTATTCCAATTATTCTTTTCAACTGTTCGGGATTTAATTTCATTTATTTTTAAAAACAGGATTTGAATAAATTATTTGAGTTGTCAAAATTTCTTTGACAACTGAATTTTAACTAAAAAAAGTGGGATAATTAGCTATAATGTGGAATATAGCTAATTGAATACTTCCTTGAATTTGTCTTTAAGGCCTTTGTCAACGCGCTTTATCTCTTCACCGCTGACTTCGGCAAATTGGGTTAACAGATCCTTCTGTTTTGAATTTAATTTTTTAGGAACGACAACTGTTACGGTAACGTAGAGGTTTCCTCTTGCTGAATGCCTTACGGAATTCATACCTTGGCCTCTCAGCTTAAACACTGTTCCGCTTTGCGTTCCGGGAGTGATTTTGAACTCTACCTGCTTGCCTTCGATGGTAGGTATGCTTATGACATCACCCAGCGCAGCCTGCGGGAAACTGATTTGCTGTTCGTAGTACAAATGATCTCCTTCACGTTCAAAGAGCTTATTTGCCTTGATGTGAACGGACACTATAAGGTCTCCTTCAAGACCCGGTGCCTCTCCGCAGTTTCCTTCGCCGGATACCCTTAAGTGATTGCCTTCGTCAACACCTTCAGGTATTTCAAGCTTGATTGTCTTGGTTTTCCTGACGTGTCCTTTTCCATGACACTTTTCACACGGATCGGTTATAATCTTTCCGGTTCCTCCGCACTGGCGGCATGGCCTTACGTTAACCATCTGGCCTAAAAAGGTATTGCTGACTTCCTTAATCTGGCCCGTACCGTTACAGGTAGGACAGGTTTCGGGGTCATGGCCCGGCTTTGACTTTGTGCCGTTACAGGTAGGACAGATTTCACTTCTCGTAATCTTGATTTCCTTTTCGCAGCCGTTGTATGCCTCTTCAAGGGTTATCTGAACTTCAGTGTAGATGTCTGAGCCCCTTTGCGGGCCTGCTCTTCCGCCTCTTGTGCGTGAGCCTCCGCCGAAACCGAACATGTCAAAGATATTTCCGATGTCGAATCCCTGGAAGATATCCTCGAAGTTCACGTTCTGATAGAAGTCTTCGGCGGTGAATCCTTCCATTCCGGCATGGCCGAACTGATCGTATCTCTGACGTTTTTCACTGTCGGATAATACTGCGTAAGCTTCACTTATTTCCTTGAATTTCTCTTCAGAGCCTTCCTCTTCACTTACATCCGGGTGGTATTTCATAGCTAGTTTACGATAAGCCTTTTTAATTTCCTTTTCATCGGCGCTCTTGTCGACTCCAAGGACTTCATAGTAATCTCGCTTGTCTGCCATTAACTCACCTTAATAATCATTTAAGAATAAATCAGATAAAAAAAATAAAAATGTTTCATCTCCGTTAGCTAACTTTTTGATTCTGATTTTTTTGATACCTACGCATGAGATAAAACATTTATTCAATAAATCTAATCATCCTTTACTTCGTAGTCCGCATCGATGGTATCGTCATCGGCACCTGGGTTGTTCTGAGCTCCTGCGTTAGGATCCTGGCCTGCAGCCTGCTGGGCCTGTGCTTCAGCCTGTGCCTGCTGATAGATTTTTGCGCCGATTTCCTGAACCACTTTTTCAAGCTCTTCGGTTTTTGACTTGATGGCGTCGATGTCGTCACCGGCTATGAGTTCCCTTAACTCGCCGACTAATTTTTCGACGTTGGACTTTTCTTCTTCGGAAACCTTGTCTCCAAGTTCCTCGATTGTCTTTTCGGATGTGTAAATCAGTGAGTCTGCGTTGTTTCTGATTTCGATTTCTTCCTGTTTCTTCTTGTCAGCTTCAGCGTTCATTTCAGCTTCCTTGATTTTCTGTTCGATTTCCTCATCGGACAGTTTGGTTGAGGAAGTAATCGTAATGGCCTGTTCCTTGCCGGTTCCCTTGTCCTTTGCGGTAACGTTGATGATACCGTTTGCGTCAATGTCGAAGGTAACCTCGATTTGAGGAACGCCTCTTGGTGCAGGTGGGATTCCGACTAACTGGAAACGTCCTAATGAAGTATTGTCTGCAGCCATTCTCCTTTCACCTTGTAAAACATTGATATCAACTGAAGGCTGGTTGTCTGCAGCGGTTGAAAATATCTGGCTTTTCTTTGTAGGAATCGTAGTGTTCCTTTCAATAAGAGTAGTTGAGACTCCGCCTAAGGTTTCGATACCTAATGATAAAGGAGTAACGTCTAAAAGAACTAAATCTTTAATTTCACCGGCCAGTACTCCACCCTGGATAGCTGCTCCCATGGATACACATTCCATTGGGTCGATTCCCCTTTCGACAGGTTTTCCGATGAACTTTTCAACGTAGGCCTGTACGCATGGCATTCTGGTAGGTCCTCCGACCAAAATGATTTTATCGATTTCGCTTTTGGACATTTTAGCGTCATCCAATGCCTGCTGCATAGGCTGGCCTGATTTCTGAACGATTGAATCGACAAGCTCTTCGAGTTTAGCCCTTGTCAAGCTGATGATTAAGTTTTTAGGGGTTCCGTCTGATCCCATTGCAATGAAAGGAAGGTTGACTTCAGTAGTTAATGTGGTGGACAATTCGATTTTTGCCTTTTCTGCAGCTTCCCTTAACCTTTGAACTGCCTGGTCGTTGTCCCTTAAGTCGATTCCTTCTTTTGCCTTGAACTCATCGGCCAAGTAATTTAATAAAACGTTATCCATATCGGTACCACCGAGCTGGGTGTCTCCGCTGGTTGATCTTACTTCAAAGACTCCTCCGCCGAACTCCATGATGGTTACATCCAGGGTACCTCCACCTAAATCGTATACCATAATATTAATGTCGTCTGCGTCCTGCTTGTCCAGTCCGTATGCAAGACTTGCTGCGGTCGGTTCGTTAACGAGCCTTACTACGTCAAGACCTGCAATTCTTCCTGCGTCTTTTGTAGCGGTCCTTTGGTTGTCGTCAAAGTAAGCAGGTACGGTAATAACTGCCTTTTCGATTGGTTCTCCGAGGAAAGACTCAGCATCCTTTTTGATTTTCTGCAAAATGAATGCGGAAATTTCCTGAGGAGTGTACTGTTTTCCGTTAGCGGTAACCTTTTTATCTGTACCCATAAGCCTTTTGATTGCGCTTATTGTGTTTTCAGGGTTGGTTACTGCCTGCCTTCTTGCAGGTTCACCGACCAGCATTTGTCCGTCTTCAGTAAATGCAACATAGCTTGGGAATGATTTACCGTACTGGCTGGCCCCTTCGGCTGAAGGGATAGTGCTTGGCTTTCCTCCCACAAGCACGGATGCTGCTGAGTTACTTGTACCTAAGTCAATACCGATTATTTTTTCTTTTTTATTATCTGACATAAATATCACCATTTTTTTTTATTTGAATAATTTATATAAACATGATTTATTTTTTACAGACAATTACTTTTGAATATTTAAGTACCTTGTCCTTGTATGTGTATCCTTTCATCAATTCTTCTATAATGTATCCGTTTTCAACGTCTTCGCTTTCCTGAACCATAAGTGCCTCATGTTTGTTGAGGTCGAACTTCTCGCCCTTGGCAGGAATCACTTCAACGCCTTCCTTGGCCAGGATGTCTGAAAACTTGTTGTATATGAGTTCAATGCCCTGCCTGAAATCCTTGTCATTTTCGATTGCAAGTGACCTTTCAATGTCTTCGTAGCAGTCAAGGAATTCCACTAAAAGATTTTCATTTGCAAATTTCACGATTTCAACATTTCTTTTGTCGGTAATCTTTTTGAAATTCTCGAAATCAGCCTGAAGTCTTTGGGACAGTGAAACGTATTCCTGAGTTTCGGCTTCCTGTTTTTCAAGATCTTCTGTAAGTGAAGATATCTCTTCATCCTTTGAAGCTAACTCCTCAAGCAGTTCATCGTATTTCTCTTGAAGATCTTTAATTTCTTCTTTTTCTTCTTCTTTTTTCTTTTTTGCCATTCACTCACCTTTTCACTTCTTAAAAACTCTTTGTAATAACTCTCCAGCAGAGAATCTTAATTGAAACTTTAAATATTTGGCCTTAAGGAATTTATGGACATATAGGAAAATGGTTCATCTTTCGGAGTTATTACTTCGAGTTTTCGAAACCAAATATTAAAGTAACAAAAAGTTATCTTTCTCCTACATTATTATAGTAACAAAAGGTTATATAAATGTTTCGATTATTTTCTTACAAATTGTAATAAAAATCAAATACTTTAAATATGCTTTCTGATATATTATATAATCATGACTGATACAAGCGATATTAAAAAAAATGCCAAATTCCAAAACAAAGGTAATTCCTCCAGCGAAAGCATAGAGCTGCGGGGATCTTACGGCGCTGATTTGGATGAAATAGATAAGGAAGACATCCTTGACGTAATGGGATGTAAAACGAGAAGAGACATAATCGACCTCTTAAGGCAGGAACCGATGTTCGTCAGTGAAATATCAAACGAGCTCAACGTCGGCCAGAAGGCAATCATCGCCCACCTGAGGGCCATGGAAGAAGTGGGAATACTCAATTCCTCCTACAAAAAGATCCTGAGGGGAAGGCCGAGAAAATACTACGACCTGCACAATGAAGTCAAAATCCAGATTACCATCAATAAGAATTCATTCGACGTAAACTTCCAGGACACCCGTGACACCCTGCAGCTGCCGTCCGGTGACGAATGGTCAAAGCTTTTGGATATTGAAAAAAGACTTGACAACGGCCAGATGGAAGCCTTGGAAGAGCTTAAAAATCAGATAAGGCTCTACGACAATTTAAAGGCAAGGGCGGAATATATCCTCGAGAGAACTTTAAAGAACAGGTAATCGCTGTTAGTTTGTATTAGTTATTCATTATCCTTTTTTTCAAGTATTTTTATTCTTTGATTTAGGATTTGTGATAGTTCTTCTGCTGTAATATCTGGATTTTTGTTAATGATGTCTTTGAGATATCGGATAGTTTTGAGTTTTCCTTTTTTATATCCTATTTTAAATCCTAATTCATATCCCATTTGATATGCTTTTTCCATTCCTTCGTTGTATTCAAGTTTTGCGCATTCTCTTATTATATCATCAGATTCTGATATGTATTCATCATTCATTTTATCACTGGTTAATGTTTTTTTGGTTAATTTGCGTGTAGTGTTTCATCTTATTGATTTTTCAATTATGTAATGAAACTTTCTTAAAGATTAAATGGTTAATTTCACAGGTTAATTAATTATCTAAACATTCCTGGTTTTTGCAACGATGGCCTGGCCTAAACTGACTGATCCGTCACCGCAGCAGGTATTTTTATGCTGAATGAAATTGTAGCCGTTTGATTCAATGCAGTTCTTAACGGAGTCCGTTATCGCCTCATTGTAAAAGACTCCCCCAGTTGCTCCAATGTCTTCAAGTGACTTCTTATCGGCTGATTTGATTGCAAGCTCACTCAAGCCTCTGGCAACGGTCTTTTGAGCGGCATTTGCAATGTCTGCCTTTTTATGGCCTTTCAGGTATAAATTGACAACCTCTTTTAGGATTTCAGTGGTATTCAGGGTATTGCCTTCAATTATCATAGGCAGTTCCAATTCATTCGTTGAATAATATGCGGCAGATTCAAGCTTCATTGAGGATTCTCCCTCATATGTTCTCTCGCTGCATATTTCCAAAGCCGCAGATACTGAATCGAGAACCCTTCCTGTACTTGTGGTAACGCCAACGTTAATGCCGGCTTCAAGCTGCCTGAAGATGTTTTTGATTTCGGTTTCGCCGTATTTGAAGTATTTGATGTAATTTTTAATCATTTCCTCATCGTTTAAGATGCTTAAAAGCATTCGAATCGGGTACCTGGTTGCAAGGTCTCCTCCGGGCATCTTCTGTCTTTCAAGATGAGCCATCCTTTCATAGCCTTTGATGTCGGTATAAAGGATTTCTCCTCCCCAGCTTGTATTGTCATCGCCGTAACCTGTTCCGTCGGCAGCTATAACAATCATTTCATCGATTTTATGGTCGTTTGCAAGGGCCACCGCATGTGCGTGGTGGTGCTGAACCGGTATCACGTCCACTCCGAATTCATATGCCATTTTCGTCGTGAAAAAATGTGGGTGTAAATCGCATGCAACTGCATCTATATCGCATATCTTGGTAATTCTTTTCATATGCTTAATCGATTCTTTAAGGAAATTAAGTGTCTTTACCTTATTTGTATTTCCGATATGCTGTGATGGGTATGCAATCGTATCAGTTGCAAGACAGAATGTAACATCAAGCTCGGGACCCAGTGACAGCACGTTCAATCCATTGACGTCATAATTAATCGTATATGGTTCCGGCGTATAGCCTCTTGACCTTCTGATGAATGACAGTTCATTGTTCCTGAAACGGATTACCGAATCGTCACACCTGTTAAGGATTTTTCGGTTGTGAACTAATGAATAGTCGCTGATGCCGTTAATTATCTCGGTGTTTTCAATCATCATTGGCTCTCCGGGGATATTTGCCGAAGTCATGACGTAAGTGTCGATATCTCCCTCATCGAAAAGCAGATAATGCATCGGTGAGTATGGAAGCATCACTCCGATGTTGTGAAGTCCTGGAGAGAGGCTTTCCGGGAAATTATAGTTATCATTTTTCTTTAAGATAACGATAGGTCTTTTGTTTGACGTTATCGTTTCGATTTCCCTTTCAGATAGCTTAGCATATCTTTTAACAGCATCCAAATCGCTGCTCATTACCGCAAATGCCTGATTCGGTCTGTTCAATCGGCGCCTCAATTCACTTACGGCACTGTCATTGTAGGCGTCAACGACAAGGTGGGTTCCGCCGATTCCCTTAATGGCTAGGATTTTGCCTTCTTTAAGCTTATCCGCACCTAATTTTATTGGATTGTCACATTCAATTAACTTATCCTTCTTATAAATTGCCATTTGAGGCCCGCATACGCTACAACAAATTGCTTCGCCGTGATATCGCCTGTCTAAAGGCTCTTTATATTCAACAAGGCAGTCGTCACATAATGGAAACTCATCCATTGACGTCTTGTCCCTGTCATATGGAACGGAGTCGATGACGGTAAATCTCGGACCGCAGTCGGTACAGGCATTGAAAGGGTATTTGTAGCGCCTGTCAGCCGGATTTCTAATCTCAGCTAAGCAGCTGTCACAAATTGCAATGTCTGGCGGAATTACGCTCAGCCCGGAATAAGAATCGGAACTTTCAATGATTTTAAACTCATCATAACCCTTTTCATCAATATCGATTACTTCAATTGAGTCAATTCTTGCAATCGGCGGCAGTTCGCTTTGAAGCCTTTTAATAAAAAGCTCAATATCGTCGCCTTCAATGATAATTTCCACAACATTGCCTAAATTTCTAACGTAGCCTGTTAAATCCAAGCTTGTGGCCAATCTGTATACGTAGGGCCTGAATCCGACACCCTGAACAATTCCTTGAGTTAAAATCTTTTTTGCGGTCATAAATATTATAGTATTTGGGCCTAATAATTAATAAACATAAGTTTTTTTAACATCTTCAATCTTAAATTACTATTATGAGGGAAATTCTTGAGAAACTGGTCAATAATGAAATAACTCTGGAAACTGCTGAAAATCTTTTAAAGTCAAAAAACATTCTGGAAGTTGATGAAATCGCCAAATTCGACGGCGAACGCCAGTCAAGAACAGGTTTTCCCGAAGCGGTTTTTGCTTTAGGAAAGGACTATGAGGATTTATTATTAATAATAAAAAAATATTTTGAAAGCGAAAACCCTCAAAATCTAATCATTACCAAATTATCAGATGAAACCTACAGCAATCTTTTAAATGATCTAGACTACCTTAAAAACGAAGGTTTCATTTTTGATTACAACAAAAAAGCTAATATATTAATCATAAGGGTTAATGAAAACAAAAGCGAGCCGATTGCAAAGATAGGCATCTTAACCGCCGGAACCTCAGACATTAACATCGCCGAAGAGGCAAGAGTCATTGTTGAGGAAGGGGGCTGCGAGGCGATATGCTCCTATGACATCGGAGTTGCCGGAATCCACAGGCTCTTCCCGCAAATCGCCTATATGGTAAAGGAAGGCGTAAAACTGTTCATAGTATGTGCAGGAATGGAAGGGGCTCTTCCTTCAGTCGTTGCAGGTCTTGTTGATGTTCCGGTTATTGCCGTTCCGACATCAGTGGGCTATGGCGTCGGCGAAGGCGGAAGGGTGGCACTGGATTCTATGCTTCAGTCATGTGCGCCCGGGATAGCTGTGGTTAACATTGACAACGGTTTTGGAGCTGGCGTTTTTGCCCTGACCATAGTTAGACTTTGCGGGGAAGCCTTCTAATCGCATTATATACTCTCATGCAGTTGTTTTTGTCGTTGAAAAGGAAGTAGGCTTTAACCCTGTTTTCATATATTTCCTTCATTTCGCATCCGTTTTTCATGTATTCGATAATGTAGTCGACCAGCTGGTCTTCAATGCGGCAGACCTCACCGAATCCCATGGTATCATAATCGAAATAGCTTTCGTTAATGTTGAAGTGATAGTCCCTGCTGTACTGGTAATAGAGCACGGGCTTTCTGAGGTAGGCAAAATCAAATGCAACGGAAGAGTAGTCCGTAATCAGCAGTGAGCCGTGATTGAAGGCTTTCTGATACTTTTCATGCTTATAGTCGATTTTGACGTAGTCGTTTCGGTCAAACAAATCAATGTATTCATAAACGTTTGGGTGGGGCTTGAAAATCAGCTCGTAATCGTATTTCTTTGCCGCCTCAATCAGCCTTTCATTGTTGATTAATGAATTGAACCTGTTGAAATGCTGTGAGTTTAAAATGTACTCGTTTGACTTGAACCTCAGATACCTTCTCCAGGACGGCATTATGAAAATCTGCCTTTTATCCTCTTTTCTCTCCAGGCTGTCGAATCTTGGAAATCCTAAAAGCTTTATCACTTCCCTTTTGTAGTTGTATGGGTATTCGAAAATTGACTTGTATTCATGCTTTGATGAGGTCAGAAACATCATCAGGTGCTTGTCGTATCCGTTAAGCCATGTGGAAACGTTGTCCTTTGTTATTCCGTGCTGCAGAAATATGGTTGAGGACTTTAAAAGCCCCGCAAAGAAAGGATAGTTTCCCCAGAACGGATAGATGATGTTGTTGTCGGGGTGTGACGTGATTATCTTTTCGGCATAAAGAGCCAGCACACGGTGCTTGATTGACTTGTACTGTATTACCTTGCCTATTCTTTTCATGTCATACCAGTCCTTGCTGTCCTTGTCTAAGGTGAAGTACTTTATGATGTTTTTATCCTGGTCCTGGGCATAGGTGAAAAGGTGCCTTGCATTGTCGTCTGCCATGTCCGGCAAATCCATGAACATCCAGATTCTCTTGTTTCTCATGAACGGATAAATCAGATGATAGATTATCCTGATTGGAACGCCGGTCTTGAATCCTTTCTTGTGCTCCTTAAGCATGCCGTAAAGGGTTTTTATTTCCCTTTTAATCCATTCGACGTTGTTTCTCCTTTTGATAACGATCTTGTCATCTTCCAGAAATGAGAGGTAATCTCTTGTTTTGGCATATCCTACGGTTTTTGAAAAGTTGCACGGCCTTGAAAAGTCAATATGGAGTTTTTCAAAAGTCTTGCTGTCGGATTTGAATTCGATTTCATATTCTTCGCCCCTTTTCAGGTCTATTTCAGCTTCAAAGGAGTAATTCGTTGAGTATTTGTGGCTCAATGAGTATTTGTCCCTTTGGGGGAACTTAATCTGCTTGGTTTTCACTTCCTTGCCGTTGACGAAAACCATGGCTTTCGTGCCGAACATCGTCGGCAGATCCGCCAGAATGTATAAAACGTCATCTATTATCTCATAAACGTCAAGATAAATCGTATTCAGATTCAGCCTTGATACGACTTTCCTTTGAACCTTCACGTATTCGTCGGTGTTTTCAAGGTTCTTGTACTTGAAAAATAAAATGTTTCCCTTAAGGATGTCGGGAATGTTTTTCTGTTTGAATATCACTTCATCGTCAATGTGCTGCAGGATGTCAAAAAGCTTTTTTCTAACGTCTATAAGCTCGTCACGGGTTAATATGTTGTTGACCGAGCTTATGTCAAAAAGCCACTGCAGGTCATACATTATCGTGTACTGGATAAATGAGGGCACCTCGCCGTACTCCTCAATGCTTCTGTCAATGAGGAACTTGAAATAGTGGTCGACCCTGTTTGTGAAATACTGCTTTTTAAAGGGTGAGCTGTCGATAAGTGATGAGCGCTCTTCCCTTTTTCTGTAGTAATACTTTCCGCCGCTGCAGAATCCGATTTTAGGGTTTTTTAAAAGCAGCTGGTTAATGAAAACCACGTCCTCCGAAACGGAAATGTTTTCATCGAATTTCAGGTCTTTTATTGCTTCGTGCCTGAAAAAGGATGATGCGCATGACAGCTGGATATGGTCCGGATGCTCAAACAAGTCAACGACACGGTTTTCGCCGTATTTGAAGTTGAGGATGTGCTCTCCCTCCTTATCGCCGAAGAAGTGTATCGGAATGGATACAATGTCTATTTCATCTCCATGCTGTGTAAAAAAGCTTGAAATGCTTCTGAAAGTCGGCTTTGAAATGTAATCGTCACTGTCAAGGAAATTGATGTATTTTCCCCTTGCCTGCTTGAGGCCAAGGTTTCTGCTTGCTGAAGGCCCCATATTCCTGTCATTGGTGATGATTTTAATGTTTCTAGGATATCTGGCCTTGTACTCCTGACAGATTCTGCCGGTATTGTCCGTACTTCCGTCGTTTACGATAATGACCTGGATGTTATCTTCAAAATCAAGGGTCTGATTAATGAGACTGTTTAATGTTTTTGAAATCCATAAATCTGAATTGTATGCTGCAATAATTACTGAAAATTTGAATTCATTCATGCAAACCAGTTTTATTTTCTTCTTCTTTCGAATTCCTCAAACAATTCGTCGATGTCGACGCCCTTATAGACAAGCAGGAGCATCGTGTGGAAAATAAGGTCAACTGATTCATAAACCAGATTTTCATCGTTTTTACTGGCAATCAACACTTCTCCGGCCTCTTCGGCAATCTTTTCAAGTATCTTGTCTTCGGCCTTCTTGTCGCTGTCCTGCATTATTTTTGAAGTGTATGAGTCAATGGGACTGTCCCTTCTCGTTTCAAGGACTTCCCACACCTGCCTTATTATCTTATCATTCGCCACGTGCTTCACTGTCCTGAATGCTTTCTGTTATTGCTATCAACGGATGCTTGTCGTCATCGATAATCTTGATGTCTTCGAATTTCCTGATTCCTGCCTTGTCGGCCGTCTTTTCCATACCGAGCTTGATGTCCCGGCCCAAATCGACAACGTATGAATCCACGGTCTCGCAGCCCATCTGCTTTGAGGCAACGGCTCTGTGGTGTCCGTCAACCAGTATCCATCTGTCTCCGGTCTTTACGACAATGGCAGGTTCAGCCAGTCCTTTTTTAAGCTCGTAGGTTCTTCCTTCAAGTTCGTCGGCGTAAACCCTGTCCTGGGTCGGTCTCAGCTTGTCCGTCGGCACCTTCATTCTTTTAAGCGTTGTCTTTATTCCATAGAGCTGTTCCATGGTGGTCTTGAAGTAATCAACCTTGTTCGGGGTTGACCTTTCGATGTGGGACCTTACCATATCCGTATTCGTGATGATTCCCACCAGATGGCCGTCCTCGTCAACGACAGGCATTCTGGAGATTCCCCTTCTAAACATTACCCTTGAGGCGTCGTTGATTGAGAGGTTTTCATTTGCCACAACCAGCTTTGTACTCATCATTCCGCTGACATGGTCACGCCAGTCCTTTGCGACAATATCGAATGCGGTTACCATTCCCACTAGCCTGTCGTCCTTAACGACCGGATAACTGTTGTGGTGTGATTCCTTCATTAATGTAATAATCTGTTCCGTTGGAGTGTCCGGAGAGACGCTGATAACATTCTTTGTCATGTAGTCCTTAACGAATGATTTTTTCTCTGCCATAGTGGAGTACCTCTATTCTATGTTTTCTCTTAAAAGCTTTACTGTTTCACCCGGATCGGCTTTTCCACGGGTTATTCTCATTACCTGACCGACAAGGAAGTTGATTGAAGCCTTCTGACCGTCAAGATAGTCCTGAACCGCCTTAGGGTTTTCGTCAATTGCCTGTTTTACTGCAGCCAGGACTTCATCGTCCTTGACTACACCCAAAAGACCCATCTCTTCTGCAATCTCTTTAGGTGACTTTTCATTGTTCGGCATCTGCTCGATGATTCTCTGACCGGCCTTGGTTGTGATTTCCTTGTTTAATAGCATGTTAAACAGTTCCACAAGGCTTTCAACGCCGATTCCACTTTCCGCAAAGTCAAGCTTGTTGTATGACAATACCCTTTTGAGCTCGTCTCTCATCCATTTGGCCGCAAATATCGGGTCGATTTCCTTAACGACCTCTTCATAAGCTATTGCCAAATCAAGCTCTGAAGTAAGTACCTTTGCTGATTCCTCGTCGATGCCGTAGTCCCTTACGAACCTGTCAACCTTGTGGTGAGGGGCTTCAGGCATGATTTCCTTTACCCTTTCGATTAATTCATCCGGAATTTCCATTGGAGGAAGGTCAGGATCTGGTATGAATCTGTAATCGTCAGCATCTTCCTTTAACCTCATTCTTGTTGTAATCATCTGGCTTTCGATATAGGCACGGGTTTCCTGCTGGATTTCAACGCCCCTTTTGATGAGGTTCTTTTGCCTTACTATCTCGAATTTCAAAGCCCTGTAGGCACCCTTGATTGAGTTAACGTTTTTCATCTCCACCCTGTTTCCGCCGTTTAAGGAGATGTTAACGTCTGCTTTCATTGAATTTTCTCCACGTGCGGCTCCGCTGTACTGCAGGACACGGATGATTTCTTTTAAAAAGTTTCTTGCCTCTTCAGGGGAGGTAATGTCCGGTTCGGTTACGATTTCAACCAAAGGAATTCCTGAACGGTTGAAGTTAACGATACCTCTGTCTGGCTTGTACTGGCCAGGGTCTTCCTCAATGTGGATTTCCCTGATTCTGATTCCGTTCAATTCTCCTTCATAACCGATAGGAACAGAAGTCCTCTGATATCCTGAAGACAAGTCCGGATAATCGTAATGCTTTCTCATGAAATAGGTAAATCCCTGATCAATCTTACAGTTCAGCATCAGTGAAATCATCAGCGCGTTTTCTATTGCGTGAATGTTGGTCGGATGCGGTTTGGCCCCCGGCTGATTTAAACAGACAGGACAGATGTTTTGGTTTATAGGTGCCTCATTAAAGTTAGTTGGGCAATCACAGAATAATTTTGAATCAGTTTCTAATTGTACGTGGATTTCAAGTCCACACATCATACTAAAATCGTCACTAATAATAATTCCTCCATTTGGAAATTTTTTTGATAATAATTTATATTATAATTATATATATAGCAGGGGACTTATAAAGATTGTCAAAAATAGGGTTTTTGGAATCTGTGGCTGTTGCCTGCTTTGAAGTTATTCTTCATTAATGATGGGAGGTTTTGCTGTTAATATTATTATGGAGAGAATACATTCATTATTAACGTCTTAAAAATCAAATCAGGTAATTTATAACGATTATTATTGAAAAGACGATTTCAAAGATTCAATCATCGCTTCACTTAAAAACTCCAATAAATCCCTTGCAACTGCTAACTGATTAATCAAACAGGATAACATTCACTATTTATAAAGCAAGAATATCGCTTCAATAGAAAAAAACACTCATAAAATCATTATTTCTACGGTTAAAGCAATATTGCTCTCATAATGTAAAAATTATCTCATTATAAACAAAAAATATTTAAATAAAGACCAACAAACTCTATTTTAACTTTTAAAAATGAAACTTGGTGAAAAAATGTCAGATTTAAACATTAATATCCATTGTTTCGGACCGATAAACCATGCCAATATTGAATTAAAAAAACTTAATGTCATTGCCGGAATCAATGGAAGCGGAAAAACAACTTCAAGTAAATTATTGTACTGTTTTTTGGAATCCAATTCAGGTAATGGAGATTATTTGGCTAAGGTGAGCATTAACAATAGGTTTGAAATGATGATAACTGCTTTAGAAAAGGAACTTCCACCAGATTCACAAAGCTTATTGGAAGTTGAGGAATTATCAGACAATCTTCCGGATTTAAACGATAACGGATTCAATGCAAAAATGAAAACAGCCATCAACAAACTGAAAATGATTGTGGACGATTCCCAGATTCCGAATAAGGATGAATACCTTAAAAAAATTACGGATATGGATGAATCTCTGGAATTAAGCAATGATGGATGCAGAATGTTTTTCGAGATCAGCAATGTATTATTAAGGTCAGAATTCAATATTGAAGATTTGAAAATTGATGAAAATACCGATGTTCAGTTCTATGCTGATAAAAACAATTGTAAATTTTCCTCTAAACTTGATTCAAACGGCTCCAAAATGGGATTTAAAATCAATGATGGAAATTTAAATTGTCTGGATAATAAAAATGTCCTCTATATTGATTTGGTATCTGCTTTTGACCTTAAAAACTTGTCTAGAACATACTTAAAAGATGCTCCATTTCATTTAAGAGTTTTATCTGAAAGCCTATATTCAACTAAAGATAACGGGGATGTTTTCGATCCGTTATTCAATCAAAAGGTTGATGAATGTTTGAATAAGGTTAATTCATTGCTTGGCGGTTATATCTATTATGATGTTGATGAAGGGGAATTCATATTCAAAAGAAACGGCGACGAATATCATATGAGAAATACCGCATTCGGAGTTAAGCAATTGGGAGTTGTGCAGGTATTGCTGTCAAATGGGATATTGAATGAAAATTCATTTTTAATAATGGATGAGCCTGAAACCCATCTTCATCCTGAATGGCAGGTGAAATTAGCGAAATTAATTATCCTGCTGATAAAAGAACTGAATATCTCAGTATTCATCAATTCGCATAGTCCTCATTTCATTGAAGCTTTAGAAGTTCTTTCCGGAAAATACGGGCTCGTAGAAGATTCCATGTTTTATTTGTCTGAAGAATCAGAAAATAACCTGTTTAACTTTAGAGAAATTGAAAGAAGAAATTTAAACGTATTGTATGATAATCTGGGAAATTCCTATGATGAAATTGATGAAATTAGAATAGAAAACGCATTCAACGGTATTGAATAGGTGATTAAATGCAGGATTTAAACAATTATCTGATGGAAAACTTTGGAAAACCTGCTGATGAAATATCAAAAACAGGCTATGATAACCCGGTAATTAATCATGATTTTGAGATGATTTCATTTGACGATGTTGCAGAAGACTTCAATAATAGAAATAAGGAGTTTAATGGTGAATTTGCAAGTGCTGATGGATTGCTCATTATTGAAAAAGAGAATAAAAACAGAATATTCTTTTTTGAATTCAAAAATATTGATTATTCAAAGGATGAGGATAGGCAAATGAGCATATACTATTTACACAGATATTTGGAGCTAATGAAAGAATGCGAACATGAATGTAAAGTATATGATAAAATTAATGCCATTTCCGAATATTTGGTTGACAGATCACATCTCTCATTAAGAAGCAAGCCTTCAGATTCCATTTCCCTTCTTTATCAGGTCATGAAAGATTTTTATGGGAAGGAAAATGGAGAAATCTGCATTAAGAAATTATTTGAAACAGAAAAATTTTTCTTTTTGGTTTCAAAAACGCAAGCGCAATACCTTCCATTCAAAAATAAAAGCAATAGGCTGAATAATATTATCAAACCCTTGGATTTTTTGAAAAGGTTTGTTCCATATCATTACAATATGGTGCTGGCCGTTAATGAAAATGGTTTTGATAGGTATTTCTATAAAAGAAATGAAGAATATTTCAACTAAATTCATTTCTTTTCCTTAAAATAAACCCTTGCGGCATTTAACAAGTTTCAGTACTTGTTTTTCAGGGATTCCTTGATATAGCGTTTAATGAATTTATCCAAATCCGGTGAAACTTCACTTTTAGGTTCTCCCAGCCGGCTTTTATCAGAGAATGTTCCTTTCAATCGGCGTCCTGCCCACTTGACTTCCTCTTCTACTCTAACGCCGTATTTTGTTGCGAACATTTTAAAAAGAGGGAATTTGGTGATTCCGTTGGCTCCGCTTAAAATCAGGATTCCTATGTTTGCCAGATTGTCAATCCACGTTCCGCATATGATTTCAATTTCCGGAAACTCCAGGCGTATCCTTGAGACGACCTCGGCATAGTAAAGTGATGCAGGCTGTGACTTGTCGGCGTAAATCGTTTCCTTGTGGGAATTTAGGGAGTAGAAAATAACTCTGTCAATATCGTGCTCTTTAATGTAGTCAATCACGTAATCGACGTCATCCAGGGTTTCTCCAAGCCCCAGTATTATCGTAATGGCTTTCTTAAAGCCCAGATCTCCTGCGGTATCGAGCATGTGGCCGATATCCTCCAGGCTTTTTGAGGGACAGACGTTATTGTGGATTTCGGGGTTTGCCACCTCAACGGCTCCGGTGATTCCTGTAATTTCAGATCCGTATTCTGACAGCTCATCGGTGATGCCGGTATTAAGCCAGACTCCGTCGCCCGTTATGTTTTTAATGGTGGAAGCAATCTCCTTGATTTCCGATGTTGTAAAGGATTTGTATCCTCCGGATAAAAACTCGATGTTCCATCCCAGACGCCTGCACATTTCAGCTTCGGCATAAATGTTGCTGACATTACGCCTTGCCTTTTTTGGATCTTTAATCTTGTCCTTTTGCGTGGACATGTAACAGAATGCGCAGTCCCCCTTGTCACACCACCATGATAAGAAAATGGCCCTTTCAAGAGTAACCTCATCGCCGTGATTTTTCAAAGTCACTTCATTGGCATTTTTTATCATGTCAAAAAATTCGGAATTCATCGTATAAACTTTGTTTGATTAAATTTATATACTTGTTCGTACCAATTATTTATTAGCATTTTTTCATATTTTTTCGTAAAATGTGGGAAAAATCATAATGTTTATATACTAGTAAAAATAAATAAAAAAATACTGTTTAAAGTCTTTTGATTTTTAAACATGGGTTTTATTTGGTTAAGATAGTGGGTTATTAACATGCCGTCGTAGCTCAGTAGGTAGAGCGTTCGGCTGTTAACCGATTGGTCACAGGTTCGAGCCCTGTCGACGGCGCTTTTAAAGGGCCCATAGCTTAGCCAGGTAGAGCGTCCGGCTCATAACCGGAAGGCCATGGGTTCAAACCCCATTGGGCCCATGTTACTTAAACTTTTATCATTTGCTCCGGTGGTGTAGTCCGGCCAATCATTTCGGCCTTTCGAGCCGAAGACTCGGGTTCAAATCCCGGCCGGAGCACTTTAAAAAAAACTTGTTAAGATTTTTAATGGTTTCTAGTTTCACTTTCGTTTTCATAAGCGGGGGTGCCCGAGAGGCCAAAGGGGACAGGCTTAGGACCTGTTGACACAGGTCTTCCAGGGTTCGAATCCCTGCTCCCGCATCTAACAATTTTTTTTGACTTTTATTCATTTCTGCCGGGGTAGGGTAGGTGGTCATCCTCCGGGACTGTGGATCCCGGGACTCGGGTTCAAATCTCGGCCCCGGCCCCATTTATAAACTATTTTTTTGGTGTTATTCTTGGCTAAGAAAGGTTCTGCTGAAGAAAGAGATTTAGTGCATAAGCTGTGGGAGAGAGATTTTGCAGCTATGAGGGCTCCCGCTTCAGGTGGAGCTACCAAAAGACCGTTACCGGATGTTGTTGCAGGAAATTCCAAACTGTATTTGGCCATTGAAGTAAAGACTACAACCAAGGACAAGGTCTACATCGACACCGAACAGATTGACGCACTTCTTGAGTTTTCCAGGATATTCGGCGCTAAGGCCTATATCGGCGTGAAATTCAAATATACCAAATGGCTGTTTCTTGAGCCGGATAAAGCCGAACGTACAAGAAATGGTAATTATAAGGTCGAAAAAGATTATATCTTGGAGAAAGGCCTGGAAATCGATGAAATTACAGGCATCGACAGACAAATGAAATTTTAACAATAAACTTTATATATTAATAAAGATATAATAATTATAGTATGTTATGTGGGGTTATAGTGTAACCAGGCATCATCTGGGACTCCAGTTGTCTTTGAAGAACTATACGCGTAACTGAACAGTACCTGTTGTGATGATCAATTGGAGTACTGAGGCAAGAGACATCCCAGGATCGGGGTTCAAATCCCTGTGACCCCATTTACTTTTCAAAAAACTTTTTTTACTACTTTTAACCATAATTAATTTCATGAGTTCCAATAGCATTTTATTTATTCCGGGTTACAACATGGATTCCAACTGTTATCTGATTGACGACATGCTTGTCGATACCGGAACGGGTTTGAACGCAGAGAATCTCCTTTCACGCATTGAAAGCCACGGCGTTAAAAGGGAGGATATTTCATTAATAGTCAACACGCACTGTCACTTTGACCATATCGGCGGCAATTACCTTTTTGAGGACGCAGATATTGCCGTTCATGAAATTGATGCAATGTCCATGAGAAACAGGGACGATTTGGGCACTTCAATGAACGCCTTTGAAAATCCCTTAAACTCAAGGGTTGACATTGACTTGAAAGATGGTGATACCCTAAGAGGATTTAAGGTCATTCACACTCCCGGCCATACCGGCGGAGGGATATGCCTGTGGGACGGTGTTAACTTGATTTCAGGCGATACGGTCTTTTCCCATGGCGGAGTCGGAAGATGGGATATCGGCGGAAATTTCGACGATTTGAAAAATTCGGTTTATAAGTTGACTCAGCTTGATGTGGTTAATCTCTTTCCGGGACACGGCCCTATAGTTGAAGGAAATGGGAAAGAACACATTAAAGCGTCTTACTCCCAATTTTAATATTATTTTTCAAGTTTTTTAGCTACTTTGGAAAATGATCCTCTTTTTACAAGAACGGTTACCTTTTCGCCACGGGCAAGGACATTGTCCTTTTGAGGCACTACAAGCTTTCCGTTAGGGTAAGTAGCTATTATGATATAGTCTTTGGTTGGTGAAATGTCTTCAATACGTTTTCCAACTACCTTATCGTTTGTAATGGTCATATCAAAGATTTCAGCATCCCCTTCACCGAGCTGAATCAAATCGGCTACGTTTGGCCTTGTAACCAGCTTTTCCAGAAATCCTGCAGCGGTAATTTCAGGGCTTATTACGTTATCGATTCCGACTTCCTTGAAGGCTTCCTCGTGGTCGGGATTGCTCACTCTCGCAATGATGTTTGGAACGTTGTACTTTCTCACCAGAATACAGGACAGGAGATTTGCCTCGTCGTTTCCTGTTGCTGCAATGAAAAAGTCTGCGTCTTCAATGTTTGATTCTTCAAGCAATTTTGAATTGGTTCCGTTTCCACAGATTACCAGTGTATCAAGCTCTGCTGCAGCTTCGGAGCATAGTGCTTCATTGTCATCGATTAATGTGAGGTCATATCCGTCGTCTATCAGCAGACTTGCAAGGGACAGGCCTACACGTCCAAGACCCATTATCACAACATACATCAAATCACATCCAAAAAGTTTTAATAATCAATATTGTATTTTTGATAAATATAAATCTATCTTTTGAATACTTCGAAAATTGCCCTGAAGGTAATCAGAACCGGGAATATTTCAAGCCTTCCAGTCCACATGTTGAATATGCTTATCAGCTTTAAAGGCGTTTCCGTGGTGTGTGCAATCTCACCAAGCCCCAAACCGACATTACCTTGTATGGACATTGTATCGAAAAGGCTTCTGAATGGGTCGTGGCCAAACAGACAGAATAGGAGCCATGTAAAGAGTATGCAAATCATATAGAGGGTTATGTAGTTTCCACTTTGTGAAACGGCTTTTTCAGGTATTTTCTGTCCTGAAATCTGGAGTGGAATTACCCGGCCTTCGGGAGACATGATTTCACGGATGTATCTGTAAACTCCTTTGGTGAATGTAATCACCCTCATTAATTTGAGTGCACCTACGGTTGAGCCGCTTGAACCGCCTATTGTCATCAGTGCCATTAAAATGATAAGTACAAATGACGGCCATGCTGCCATTGCTTCCGGGCCCTGAACGCTTGCTCCGGTTGTGGTAACCGCCGAAACGACGGTAAACAAGAGCTCAATCGGAACGATATTTGAAACGAAATACAAAACGATAGTTGAAATGGCTATTAAACTGATCATCACTTTAAATTGCAAATCATGAATAAGCGACTTTCCTTTTGTCTTGATGACCTTGTAATGGACCAGAAAGCTCGTTGCTCCAAGAATCATCAATATTATCGAAATGAAATAGATGACATCATTGTGATAGTATCCCATATTCGCATTCTTTATGCCCATTCCTCCCGTTGAAATGATGCTGAATGTATTACACACTGAATCGAAAACTGGCATTCCCGCAAGGAGATACAAAACAATTCCTGCGGCGGTATAAATCAGATAAATCTTGATGGTCTGCTTGATTGTGGCTTTTGTTGATGGCTTGATACGCTCTTCACGGGCTTCTGACTGGTATAGTTTTGCGGATGTGGTTCCTGGCTTTGTTAAAATGGCCAGTATCATCACGACAACCCCCAGGCCTCCTACCCACTGCTGGATGGATCTGAAAAATAAAACGCTCTGCGGCAGGATTTCAACGTCTGGAAATAGCGTGATTCCGCTTCCGGTCAAAGCGGACATGCTTTCAAAAACGCAGTCTATAAAGCCGACATGGGTAATGAGCATCATTGCAAGCCCGCAGATGATTGCGGCCCACAGCCACGCAACTGATGATATAATCATTCCATGCTTTAAACGCATCTTGTTTGATGAGTACTTCTCAAAGCCCTTGATGCATAAAAAACCAACGCCAATTGATATTAACGCAGGTATAAGAAAATAAAGTGCATTGAACTCGAAATATATTAAATCGACAATAATCGGAACCAGGCACATCGCTCCAATCCCAACCATCAGCATACCAGAATTTCTGGCCACTATAAACAAGTCTGTCTTATTAATATACCTCATCTCAATCCCACAAATAAATTTTGAACAAATAAATATATAAATTTTTAACCCAAATATAATAAATTAACTACTAGAGGTTTTCCATGGATAAAAAAACTGTAATTTTTCTCGGTATCAGCATTCTCATATTGCTGGTAATGCTTTATTTTGTAGGTATAGATGACGTTATAAAGTCATTGCAATTTGCCGATTTGCGCATAATAGCTTTGGCAGTTTTACTTCAGGTTTTCACATATTATTTATACACTTTAAGGTGGAAAATACTCAACAATATTGCAGATATGGACTCAAGCATCACCAAGCTTCTGCCAATGGTTCTTGTGGGCCTTGCGGTCAACAACATCACTCCGTCCGGTAGGGGTGGGGGAGAGCCTGTAAGGGCATACATCTTATCCAGAGAGGAAGGCTATCCCATGGAAGAGACATTTGCCGCAGTCGTTGCAGACAGGGCATTGGACACCTTCCCGTTTGTCGTTCTGGCGATAATAACAATCATTGCCATGACATTCTACTTCGACTTTCCGGTTTGGCTCATTGTCGTCATGACCACTGCGGTAATAGCTATCGTCATCATTTTAATCGCTCTCATTTACATGTCAATCAATCCGGATTTCGGAGAGAGGGTTGACGGATGGATTATCGGTTTGGTGAGAAGATTCTACAAGAAAAACTCTGAGGAACTTGAAGATAAAATCCACAGCGCAATCAGGGGTTTTCAGGACACCATGAACCTCGTAATCCACAACAGGAAAGTGATGTATTATGCCCTTCCGTTATCATTCATAATCTGGATATTTGAAATATTCAGGGTCTATCTGGTCTTTCTGGCCTTCGGAGCCAGCGTTAATGTCATTTTAATCGGAGAGGTCTTTATCGTGGCCAGTCTTGTGGGCATGATTCCGCTTCTTCCGGGAGGCCTCGGTGCCGTCGACGGAATAATGATTGTTTTCTATTCGGCTGCAGGGGTAACGGCTTCCGTTTCAGCAGCAGCTACGGTTGTTGAAAGGCTGATTTCATTCTGGATGGCCACAATTATAGGTTTGGTCATTTTACCTTATTACGGTTCATCAGTTCTTGATAGGATTTCCACAGGTTCGGATTCCGAAGAAATTTCAGATGAAAGTGAAGATGACTAAATAGAAAACTTTATTTTATTTTTTTTTAATATATTCTAATAGCAAAAAATTAATTTTTTGTACTATATAATTGGTGAAATTATGGAAATTAATGGTGTAAAAATACAAGATACCTTTGCTGAAGGTTTCGGAATTAAAGTATCTAGATTAATTATTACTGCAGCTACTAAACATTTAGCTAAAATTGCAGCTACTGAAGCTACTGGATTTGCTACTTCAGTTATCGGATGTCCTGCAGAAGCAGGTATTGACCAATATATTCCTCCAACTGAATCCCCAGATGGAAGACCTGGTTATGCAATCATGATTTGTCACATGGCTAAAAAAGCTCTAGGTGAACAGATTATGGATAGGATTGGACAATGTGTTTTAACTGCTCCTACTGCAGCAGCATTTAATGCTCTTGAAAGTGAAGAATCCTTCCCAACCGGAAAGCAACTCAAGTTCTTCGGTGACGGATTTGAAACTGAAAAAGATGTAAATGGTAAAAAAATGCATGTAATTCCTATTATGTCTGGTGACTTCTTAGTGGAAGATGAAATGGGATGGAAAGATGGTGTAGCAGGTGGAAATTTCTTCATCATGGGTGACAGTCAAATGACTTCTATTGTTGCAGCTGAAGCTGCTGTTGATGCTATTCATGCTATTCCTGGTGTAATCACTCCTTTCTCTGGTGGTATGGTCGCTTCTGGTTCAAAAACAGGTTCCAAATACTCTTTCATGAGTGCATCTACCAACGAAAAAGAATGCGTAACTTTAAAAGATCAAGTAGAAACTGAATTACCGGAAAATGTATTCGGTAATATGGAAATCGTTATTGATGGTGTGGATGAAGAATCCGTTAAAGCTGCTATGAAAGCAGGTATTGAAGCTGCTTGTCAAGTGCCTGGAGTTATTGAAATTGGTGCAGGTAACTATGGCGGAAGTTTAGGTCCTTACCAAATTCACTTACAAGAATTATTCTAGAGAGATTTACTCTCTACTATTTTCTTTTTTTGTTATTTCAGCTATTTCCTCATTTGTGAGGTTTTTACCGATAATCTTTTCATGTTCTTCCAGGTCTCTCACCAGATTTTTAAGTATTTTCCTGTTCGGACCTGAAATCCAGTGGGAATGGATATTGTTGACGCCGTTGTAGAGGTTTTCAAGAGCTTCCTTTGCATCCTTATTGCGCTTTAGATAATCATCGTATTTTGTTCCGTCCTTAAAGTCGCTTGACTGAAGCTTTCGGCTCAGCGGTGTTTTTATTCCTGGAATGTGGTAGTCGACGTTTTCAAGCGTGCAGCCGTGTTTGGTGATGACTTCAAATTCGCTTAAAATCTCGTCTGGGCCGTGCTGGACGGTTAATCTTAGGAGGTGGGGCATTGCGGATTCAAGATATAAATCTTTTCCTCCGATGAGTTCCGGTGAAACGAGCTTGTCCGCTCCGGCCTTTCTGAGGCGACTGAAGTTTTCGGCCTTGCTTACTCTTGAAACGATCCATGCGTCGGGATTGCTTTCCCTTATCGTCAGGACAATAAAGAGGTTGGTAACGTCATCTCCGGTACTTATGATTACGCTTTTGCACTTTTCACTGGCCAATTCAGCTATCGTACTGTCTTCGGTAGCATCCTTATTTAAAACCACAGTAGAGTGGTTTTCCTTAATGTCTTCGCTTATCTCCTCATTCTTTTCAAAAATAATCACGTTCTGCTGTCTTTTGTTAAGCTCATCATAAACCACTTTTCCAACTCTTCCATAACCGCAAAGGATATAATAATCGTCCATTTCGTCAATCGCTCTCATTCGTCTAGCCCCTTTTGAATATTTACTCATTCGCTCCTGAAAACTCGTTAAAATAATATTGAATACGTAAGCAAGCAGCGCAACTCCTCCCAATGCGAGGGTCGTTGCAAATATCTTTTCGATTCCGGTTTTGGGAACGTAATCTCCATAACCGACCGTTGCCATAGTACTGACTGAATAATAAACAGAATCGACAAAATTCAAGCCCATAATGAAATAGGAACCGATAATTCCATATGCAAAAAGCAGTGCAATTAGTATTATTCCGTTTGTCACGTGTCTCGTGGGCATTTTTGTCAATAGTTTGAATGTTATTTTTCTCATATGCTTTTTCCTTAAATTGGGATAATTATATTTATTTATAACTATCATATTAAAATTTAGGTGAATTAATATGGATCCGATTGATATGATGGTTACCGATGCAAACTGCGAATACCTGGGATTGTCAAGGCTGTGCCTGATGGAATCCGCCGGAAAGTCATTGGGCGATGAAGTGGCTAAAATAGCCGTGTTTACTTTCTCAAAGCCCGTAAAGGTAGTGATGTTTACGGGTTCCGGTGGAAACGGCGGAGACGCATTCGTTGCAGCACGATATCTGTTGAACAGGGGCTATGACGTTGACATTTACATGCTTAAAAGCAATATACATTCCAAAGAGGCAAGGATAAACTATGAACTGTTGGTAAACATGAAGCCGAGACTTTCAAGGTTAACCATTCATGATTTGAGCAATGTTGGAGACTTTAGGCTTGAAAGCGATGAGGACTTCATAATCGTTGACGGCATTCTTGGTACAGGAATCAAGGGAAATCTTCAGGAAAATGTCAGGAAGGCCATTGAGGTAATTAACGAGTCCCGAGGCCTTAAGATAAGCATTGACGTGCCGTCAGGAATGGATCCACTTACCGGCGATATTAATGACGTGGCGGTTGTGCCTGACTATACCATAAGCTTTCACAAAATCAAGACTGGCGTTCGCGATGCCGATGAGGAGCTTGTCGGTGGACTTGTTACCGCAGACATCGGAATTCCTTTGGAGGCGGAATATTTCATTAATTACGGTGATTTTTTAAGGCTTAAAAAGAGAAGCGATTCATCACACAAGGGAAACAACGGTTCCATATTGATTATCGGCGGAAGCGCGGACTATCACGGAGCACCTGCGCTTGCGGGAATGGCAGCTTTTAAAAGTGGAGTCGATTTGGTTTACGTTGCAACGCCTGAAAGCGCTTCAACCGCAGTCAAGTCAGCCTCTCCCGATTTGATAGTCAAGGCTTTAGATGGAGATTATTTAAGCTTAAGCCATCTGGATGATATTTTGGAGTTAACGGATAAGGTCGATGCGGTATTGATAGGTCCGGGCTCAGCCATTAACGATGAAACATCAAAACTGTTTAATGTTTTAGTTACTAAAATCAAAAAGCCTATAGTTCTTGATGCGGACGGATTGAAGCAGGTTGACTTGTCACTGATTAAAAATAAGGATAACATCGTACTGACGCCTCATCTGGCCGAATTCAATAAATTCTTTAAAACGAATTTAAAGCTGGATTTGGACAGCTATGACTTCAATAAGGTTAATGACAATATAACTGAATTTCAAAGGGTCATTAAAGAAATTAACGGCTGCGTGGTCGTTAAGGGAAAGAATGATTTGATTTTATCAGGCAATAAATTCAGAATCAATCGCTCTGGAAATGCCGGAATGACCGTTGGGGGAACCGGAGATGTTCTTGCAGGCATTATCACGGCATTAATGTCTAAAGACTTGACTCCTTTTGACAGCGCATGCCTCGGAGTCTTCATTAACGGCCTTGCAGGTGAAGAGGCCTATAAAAATAATGGAAACGGCTTTTCAGCAAGCGACCTTGTTTCATACATCGGATTTGTGATTAAAAATGGAATGCGTTAAGGGAATATTTAAAAGAAGACCGAACCGCTTCATAGCTGAAGTTGAAGTTGACGGAAAGCTTGAAATAGCTCACGTTCCAAACACAGGACGTTGCAAGGAGCTTTTGGTGGAAGATGCGGTGGTCTGGCTTGAGCCTTCAGACAATCCGAAAAGAAAGACGAAGTTTTCACTTCACTTCGTTGAAAACCGTGGTGAGCTCGTATCAATTTACTCGCAGGAAGCCAACAGCATTGTATATGATGCAATTAAAAGTGGTAAAATAAAGGAGCTTTCAGGCTATTCATATCATCAAAGGGAAAAGACAATCGGAAATTCACGCATAGATATATACTTGGCAAACGAAGTTGACGACTGCTGCGGAATGAGCTTTTTAGAAGAGCCGTGCTTCGTTGAAGTAAAGGGAGTGACATTAGTTGTCGGTCGTGAAGCGAGATTTCCCGATGCTCCAACAGAAAGAGGAACAAAGCACCTTAAAGAATTGATAAAATTAAAAAAGGACGGTTTCAGGGCAGTCGTGTTTTTCCTGATTCAGCATCCTCTGGCAACGTCATTCAGGCCCAACTGGGAAAACGACCCTGTATTTTCAAAAACGCTTAACGAAGCCTATGAAAACGGCGTTGAAATACTCGTTTACACATGTGAAAACTCCATTGATGAGATTAAGCTAGTGCCTCAACCCATCGACTTTGACCTGTCCGAATTATAGTCTAAGCCTTAATATTTCTTTCAGTTCTTCATTGGACAGTTCGGTGATGAAGGTCTTGTCGGTGCTTATTGCCTTTTCGGCCAGATCTTTTTTATTTTTAATTATTTCGTCAATGTTTTCCTCAAGTGTTCCCTTTGTAATGAAGCGGTATACCATAACGTCATTTTCCTGTCCTATTCTGTGCACCCTGTCAGTTGCCTGATTTTCAATGGCCGGATTCCACCACAAATCGTAGTGAATGACATTCTGCGCCGCCGTCAAGTTCAAACCCGTACCGCCGGTTTTAAGCGTTGCAACCAGTATCTTATAGTTGGGATTTTCCTGGAATGTATCGATAACCTCTGATTTTTCATTAAGTGACTGCGATCCGTGAAGGAACAGCACTTCTGTTTTCAATTTCTGTGAAACAAGTTTTTGAATGATTTTTCCCATCTCAACGTATTGGGTGAAAATCAGTACCTTTTCATCGGCACTCAAGATATTTTCCAGAATGTCAATGAGAAGCTCCATTTTCCCGGATTCCCTGATTTTAGGATTGTCGCTTTTTAGGAATTGCGCAGGATGATTACATGTCTGTTTAAGGGAAGTCAGTATCTTTAGGATAGTCGCCCTTCTTTCAATGCCGTCCTTATATGACAAGTCTTCAAATATCCCGTCCAGTATGGCGTTATAGAGTTTAATCTGCTTTTTTGTAAGCCCGCAGTAGATGTCATTGATGATCTTTTCGGGAAGTTCCTTTTTAATCTCCTCATCGGTTTTCAGTCTTCTTAAAACAAAGGGCTTGGCCATGGTCTTAAGCTTTTCTAATACGCTTTCATCACCCATCCTTTCAATAGGCATTATGAAATTGGTTTTAAAGTCATTAAGGGTTGAAAGATAGCCTTTATTGACAAAGTCAAAAATAGACCAGTAATCCGTCAGACGGTTTTCGATTGGCGTACCGGTAAGGGCAATCTTGTTGAAGGCGTTAATTGTCTTTATTGCCTTTGTCTGCTGCGTTGATGGATTTTTAATGTTTTGGGCTTCATCGATCACGCAGATGAACCATTTTCTGTCCAGAAACATTTCCAAATCAAGGCGGACGACGCTGTAGGATGTTAAAAGGATATCATGATCGTCTATTGGGAAAATCCTGTTTGAGCCGTGATAAATGTAGTATGAGAGTTCGGGAGTGAACTTGTTGATTTCCTGCTCCCAGTTTGAAATTAATGTCGGGGGAACGATTATCAGTGCCGGTTCAGTTTCTAAAAGATTTTTCTCCTTAAAATAAAGAATGGTCGTTAAAACCTGAATTGTCTTTCCCAGACCCATATCGTCGGCTAAAATGCTTCCGAAGCCATTTTTAATGTTTTGAACCAGCCATGAATAGCCAATCTTTTGATAAGGCCTTAATTCACCAGTCAGTGATTTGGGAACATCATAGATTTCCGATTTATTTGCTAAATCCTTCAGTTTCTTCTTTTCTGACTTAAATCCCATAGTCTACCTTATATCAATTTTTGAGAAAACCTCGCCTATGGCGTCATTAATGACTAAAGTGGCCAAATTGTCATAAGGCGTTGGGCTTTTGTTAATCAATACCAGATTTTTCCCGCCGAAATAATTGATTAGGCCAGCTGCCGGATAAACCACAAGTGACGTGCCTCCGATGATTAACGTTTCGGCGTTTTGAATGTAATTTATTGAAAAATTCAAAACGGCGTTGTTTAAAGGCTCTTCGTATAATACGACGTCCGGCTTGATGATGCCTCCGCAGACGCATTTGGGAATTCCTTCGCTTTTTAAAATGTAGTCAACGTCATAGCTTTCATCGCAGACCTGGCAGAAATTCCTGTGAACGCTTCCGTGAAGCTCCATGACGTTTTTAGAGCCTGCCTTCTGGTGAAGCCCGTCAATGTTTTGGGTAATTACCGCTTTCAGTTTTCCTTTCTTTTCAAGCTCTGCCAGCTTGTAATGGGCAGGATTCGGCTTGGCATCCTTGAAGATTAGATTTTCCTTGTAAAACTCAAAAAACTCTTCGGTATGTTCCATATAGTAAGTATGGGAGACTAATTCCTCAGGACTTTTGGAATAGATTCCGTCGGCGCTTCTGAAGTCGGGAATTCCGCTTTCAGTTGACACTCCAGCTCCTCCGAAAAAGACGATGTTGTCTGAGGAATCAATAATTTCCTGTAATTGGCTGATTTTTGTCATATGATTATATATTTGTGATTATGATACAATAATTTTTCCAGTTTTAAAGCATTCGGCCAAATATTCCCGTGACTGATAATACAAGTCAGAATTGAAATTCAGAATTTTTTCCGCTAGCCATGAAGAGTATACTTCAACGATTCCTTTAAAAACATCTTTTTCATCATAAATATCTTCAATGAGCCTTTCAAATACTTCTCCAATTTCCCAATAGTCCGGAACATTGTATTTGCATGTTGAAATGTTATCAAATTCTCCATCAGGAATACTGTTCCTATTTATAAAATCATCGGCCACTTTCTCAATAGGTTCGCAATGAAAAACATCTTCATAATCATAAATTCTTTTTAAATCTTCACCCAAATATGAAACAATATCCTTTCTATTATTTTTTGTTTGTCTTGAGATGAATTCAATTAAACTGCAGGTATAAAATAGTGAATTGTTATTCTTATCCATGAACTTCCCTCGATTCAATGAATTTTATCGTTTTAAGCGCGTTTTCAGTGTTAAAACAAATTTGGTGTGTCGGGTATCTGAATTTTACCAATGCCCAGAATGCTTCTCTTGAAATTTTACCGTCTTTAAATTCCTGAATATAGTTATAAATGGTATCATCAGCCATTGGGCCTTCAACAATATCCCAATCATGAGGGGTACCGCTTCTACAGGCTATGATAAAATCAAGCCATTCTTCAGTCATCTTTTCAAATTTGAGAATTTTTAATGAATCATCAGGCTCATATTCATATACATTAACAATTCCATTTCCAAATCTTGTTGCCCAACGGATGGCCTGTTCTTCCATTATTGTACAGTAAAAACCAAAATAGAAGTCTTTATTGAATTTTTCAATCCGGATTTCAGGTTTTTTTACAGTTACTGTACTTCCATGATAGATTTTCATTAATATCATGCCTCAAAATTTTGATTTCTTATATTGATATTTATTTTTAAATTTTATAAACTTTTAAATATTTTAGGATACAAAATGCTAATTGTGAATATCTTGTGAGTAGGGATTAACTTGAAAAAAGAGAATAGCAATTCAAATCTGGACTGGATGATTCACTGGTCATTAACCGCACACCATCCGAGAAACACCCAAATAAAGCTGATTAACAAAATTAACTTCGCAATCGGCGAAGGCTATAAAAACATCATTCTCGAAGCAGGAACGGGCATAGGAAAATCCGCAATCGCAACAACCCTTGCCAACATGTATGAGGATTCCTATATATTAACCATGACAAAGCAGCTTCAGGAGCAATACTTATATGATTTTGAAGATATGCTGGTTGAAATTAAGGGAAAGGGCAACTATCCGTGCAACTATAAGGGAACCTGTGACTTCTGCATCAAATCGGAGTACAATCTGGCAAAATGCGGGGACTGTCCCTTTCAGGTCGCTTTTAGAGAAGCCAAAAAGTCAAAAAACGTCATCACCAACTATGATTTCCTCTATAGGGTAGGCGTGGACAATGGAATGCTTGATCCCAGAGAATTGCTGATTTTAGATGAGGCCCACAACCTTGAGCGAAAAATGCTGATGCTTTCTTCCCATATCCTGAATCGTGAACACATTTCAACAAAATTCGGAATAGATATTTTTGAAGAGCTAATGAATGGGGAAAAGTCCTATTCAATCGTTAAAAGCAGTTCCGAGCACTGGATTGAAGTGTGCAAAAAGCTCGTGAGTGAATGCAGCGAGCAGATTAAAAAGATTGAAGGAACAGGAAAGGACGTTCAGGTAACTCTGGATGAGTTTGAAAGCGACCCTTCAAAGTATTCAAGCAACGATTTCATCGAAAAGCAAAAGCTTGAAAGCGACATGAAGGATTTCAACTCAATAATGCTTGGACTGGAAAGCGGTGATTTAATCATTGATCTGCCCGAATACAAGTTAATTAAGACCAATAAGATGGATATTTCAGCTGAATTCAAGCCCTATTCGGTTTCAGACGCCACGCAGAATCTCTTGAGCTTCGGTAATATCAGGATATTTTTAACCGGAACGCTGGGGGACATGCACAAGTTCTGCCAATGGAACAACATCAATCCGGATAATACCTATTATATCTATGAAAAAAGTCCCTTTGAAGTTTCAAACAGGCCGATTTACATTGATTTTGTTGCCAACATGAGCGGAAAGCTCAGGGGAACTCCAAGATGGAAAAACGAAAAGGCGATTTCTAAAATCAGGGAAATAATCGATAAGTATCCCAATCAGAAGGGGGCGATTCACACCTCGTCAAACGAGCAGGCATTCTGGATAATGGATAACTTAAGGCAATATAATCTTGTATTCGTCGGCGGAGAGTCAAGAAACGAAGTGTTAAGGGAATTCAACGAAAGCAATGATGATGAAATACTGATAGGAGCTTCAATCAAGGATGGAGTCGACCTGAAGGGAGACCTGTGCAGGTTCCAGATAATATTCAAGGTTCCCTATCCTCAGCTTAATGAGCAGGTAAAATACAGAAAATCTTTAGACAATTCATGGTATTACTATCAGGCGGTAATGGCTATAATGCAGGCTTACGGCAGAGGCATCAGGGATAAGGACGATTACTGTGACATGTACATTATCGATGCCGATTTTAAAAAACTGTTTTATAGAAATAGAAAATTCTTCAACGAATACTTCGCCGAAGCAATAAAAATAAGAAGATGATAGCTCATTAAAGCTATCTGTTTAATTTTTGATAATTTGCGGCCTGAAGACCGTGGTATTTGATCATACCTTCAACTTCTCTCTGGTCAGTGTCCTTGTCTTCAAAGGTAATCTGTTCGATGCTGTGGAGGCTGAAAGGTGATTTTCTGATTAACGGCTGGATTGAGCCCTTAAAGAGTTTCATAGTGACTTCACCGCTGACCCTTTGCTGCATGCTGTCAAAGGCCTGGTCCAGGTCTTCCCTTAAAGGTTCCTGCCATAATGCTCTGTATACCAAGTCAGCGTAAAGGGTAGACATGTATTCTGCGAACCTTAACTCGTCAGTAGTTAAAACAAGCTCTTCCAAGGCCTGGTGAGCTGCAATTAATAATTTTGCTCCAGGAACTTCGTAGTTTTCACGGCTTTTAAGTCCGATCATCCTGTTTTCGATGGTGTCGACTCTTCCGATTCCGTTGTCTCCAGCTATTTCATTAGCTTTCTTGATTAAATCGATTAATGGCATCATTTCACCGTCAATAGCTACAGGAATACCTTCCTCGAACTCGATGGTGACCTTTTGAGGTTCATCGTTAGCTTCCTCCCAGGATTTGGTCCATTCGTAGATGTCTTCAGGAGGTTCGTTTGCAGGGTCTTCGAGGTTTCCTCCTTCGATGGATCTTCCCCAGATGTTTTCATCGATACTGTAAATCTTTTCGTAGTTTAATTTGATGCCTTTTTCTTCAGCATAAGCCTGCTCTTCAGTTCTTGTAAGGTTCAATTCCCTGATTGGAGCAATGATGTCCAAATCGGACATTGCAAGGATTACGGCTTCAAACCTGAATTGGTCGTTTCCTTTTCCGGTACATCCGTGTGCAATTGCGGTTGCGCCTTCCTTTTCAGCCACTTCAATGATTTTTTGAGCTATTAAAGGTCTTGCAAGCGCAGTACTTAACGGATATCCTTCATATTCGGCGTTTGCCTTAATTCCTCTTGCTATATATTCATTTGCAAATTCTTCTTTAGCGTCAATTGTGTAGTGTTTTCCGGTTCCAATGGTGGCAGCCATTTTTTCTGCTTTTTCAATCTCTTCATCGCCTTGTCCTACATCTACACAAGCAGTAATTACTTCTACATCATATTTTTCTTCTAATAATTTAACGCAGACAGAGGTGTCCAATCCACCGCTGAATGCCAAGACTACTTTGTCCATATAATCACCATAAAAATGAATTAACATAATGAATTATGTCTTTAATAGTATATAATATGTTGCGAATTAGGACTAAATAATAACTCTCAAATCCTTTGCTTCGACAAAATCAATGAGGCGTTCGTATGTCGCATTGGATTTTAGCGTATTGCTGTTTCCTATAATGATTAATTTACGTTTTGCACGTGTTATTGCAACGTTCAAACGTCTCAAGTCCTTTAAAAATCCGATTTGCCCATAGTCATTGCTTCTAACAGTTGAAATAATAATGATTTCCTTTTCCCGTCCCTGAAAACCGTCAACCGTCTTGACTTCGATATCGGTCTTTTCGGATATTAACTTGACCTGATCTGCATATGGGCTTATAATTCCAATATCCTTTTCATCAATGCCCGCATTAACGTAATCGTTCGCCACCTTAAGGGCGATTCTTGCCTCAACGTGATTGACGATTGACTTTGAATCCTTTAAGTGCTTTTCGTGAGTGTCCAAGTCGCAGGTGTCAATGAACAGTAACGCATCGTCATCCTCGACGTCTGAAATGTCTTTTAAGTTAATGTTGTCAACGTTTGAATCGCTTTTAAGCTTGTTTGCGTAAAACTCGGAGTTTGGAAACTCCATCAATACTTTGTTCATGCGGTACTGAACGTTTAAAAGCTGTGACTTCTGCGGATACTTTTCAATCAATGACTCGAATAAGGTGTCTTCCAGCTCATGGGCCTTGTCGCTTATTATCGTCGGCGGAAGCTGCTTGTGGTCTCCTGCCAGTATGAACCTGCGTGCTTTAGCTATTGGTATTAATACACTTGGAATCGTTGCCTGTGAAGCCTCATCAATGATTACCACATCGAACTTGGTCTGGGAAATGCTTTCAAGAGCCGCTGATGAATTCGTGGATAGGATGACATTGCTTTCCTCGATGATGTCTTTAATCATCTTGTTTTCAATCCTTTTTATTTCATCATGCAATTCATCGATTTCCAGGTTGTAATCAAGCCAGTTAGCCATTGATTTCATTTTATCAGGGCTTATTCCACGTCCGCCCTTTCCCTTGGAGGCATAGTATAAAATGTCATGGTCTGAAAAGCCTCTCCTGTACTGGGGGGTAGGCTTGGTAAAGCCGCTTCTCTTTTCAATCAGTTTATCAATCTTTTTATGTATTCTTTTGATTTTATCGTTTAAATCATGATTTTCAACTTTATAGGCTAACGTATATTTGATATTGTCCTTCGATACTCTTTGCGGATGGCCTAATCGTGTAATTTTTAACTTTTCATTCAAAACAAGCCTTTCGACGATATTGTCAACGGCCGCATTGCTTTCGGCGGTTGCAAGGACTTTTCTTTTTTGCCTAACTTCCTGTGAAATCAGCTCAACCAAAGTCCTGGTTTTTCCCGTTCCGAAAGGACCGTGTATCAAAAAGAAGTTCTGGCTTGAAAGACTCTCCTTAATGGCCTTTTTCTGGGATTTGTTCAATGACTGGTCGATAAAGTCAATGTAAATGTTATCTTTATTGTGCTTCGGATCCCTTTTGTTTAAGCTGTATTCCAAAGCATTCTTTCCTTTCAGGCTTAAATGATTCAGATTGTCCTCCATTCTTCTGAAAGTGATGTCGTTTGCATATAAATCAAGTCTTACCTTTTTCTTCAATGCCCATTTGGGAACGCGATGGTCAAATGCGACCTTTATGTATCTTGCTCCCTTTTCTGTAACCGTTCCGGTCAAGTCGCTTCTTAAGGGATTGCCTGTGCTTACTAAAATCATGTCTCCGACGCTTATTTCGGTATCGATGATTTCCCTTCTTCCGAATTGAACGATGTTTAAGCCCAGTTCCTTTCCCAGATACTTTCCTTTGACTTTATTAATGGCTCTGCCCAATTCTTCCCTTTTTTCACCGGACATCTTTTCTATTTCCGAAACCATTAACTCTATTTCGGCTTCCCGTTCATAATTAACAAATTTTATCAGTTTTTTAATGTATTTTTTCAATTTTATCACGAACTAAAAATATTAAATAAGACTTTGATTCAATTAGTAAATATGGATTTCGATATGCTTGAAGATTTTGACAATGTTGAGATGAGTTACGTTACTTTCTTATCAAAAGGATATGTTTCAAGAAACAAACATATCTTTGACGAGATGGAACTGACTCCGCTGACCAAATTCGTTCTGCAGTCATGTGTTTACGGAACTCCAATCTTTAAATTGGGCAATTCAGGAAAAAAGCTGCTTATTTTATCCGGAATCCATGGAAACGAATTGCCTCCCCAAAAGGCATGTCTGACATTATTCAATGAACTGATTGAAGTCGATTTGAATAATACGGTCTATTTCATTCCTATTGCCTCTCCAAAGTCAACAATGAACAATGAAAGAACATTCAATTCCGTTGATTTAAACCGGGCCGCACATATGGCCAATTCATTAAGCAACAAGATAATTAACGTCATTGAAGAGCTCAAAATCGACTTTGTAGCTGACTTTCACTCAACTGCATACAACAGCAATCCGGGCTTTGAAGCGGTATTTTCATCTAAAAATCCTTCTCCTGAAAGTTTTTTGATGGCCAACTATATTTCGGATGAGGTCGGAAGCGAAATCATTTCCTTTGACGTTGCAGGCTCCCAGTATAAGGGTGCGGTTGAAGACGTATGCAACTTAAGGGGAATACCGGCCATTACTTGTGAAGTGGTCTCTCCTTTCGCATCAATCGGAAAGGGAAGCTTTGAGAAATCATTAGAACAGATGAAGAGTTTTCTCGCTTATTTCGGCTTCTGAATACTTATCACGCGCTACCACAATTTACTTATTAATATATTTATAAGTTAATATCTATAAGGTGATAAAATTGTCTTCATACAAAGGTCATACTCTGTTTGCATTAATTCTGGCATTGCTATTTTCTTTTAATCCTCTAATAATTGCTTTAACAGTGATTGGTGCAAATATACCTGATTTCGACCATAAGGTCAGGGTAGAGAATGCCTATAAGATGATAATTTTGGGATTGCTGGTGTTTATATCACTGTATATCCTAAAATTACCTTATTATTTAGGTCTGATAATTGTATTTCTAGGCGTAACCTTTTATTTCTCTGAACACAGAAGTTTTACCCATTCTATCCCTGGAATATTAATATTGACTTCAGCCGTTTCATTAATACTGATATGGGCATGGGAACTGTTAATTAATGTGACAGTTCTTCCAAACAACTACCTGATTGCGATTCTCATTGCCCTTTTAAGCTTTTTATTTTTGAATAAAAGGTTATTGCCTATATTCATACCATTGTTTTTCATTTCAGTGGTTGTCCTGCAGACATTTGAGATTTCATATGTTCAGATAGTATTGGCATTGTTTTTAGGCATCTTTTCACACAGCGTTCTTGATGCGACAACGCCTGCAGGAGTTAAGCTCTTTGCTCCGATATCCCAAAATGACTATCATAAGAACTTTGCAATGGTGTCAATATTCGTTTTGATTGTTTTGGCGGTTTTCGTCAGGGCACCGATGCTATTTTCATTGTTTGAAAATTATGTTCGGATTTAATTAACGGTTGTAAAAAAAAGATAAATGGAGAAAAATGTGATAAAATTAAAAAAAGCTTATACAAAGCCCAATGCATTATCAACTTCTTTTAAAAACTTTTCAGAGTGGACTTTGTTGAATACTTCTTCATCAAAATTATCATCAATTTAACCTCGGTTAATATATCCCCATATTAGCTCATCAACGCTCACATTAAGTTCTTGAGCTTTTTTTCTGCCATTTTTTTAAGTTTTTTATCTTCAATTTTGTATTCTAAAGTCATATCAGTATCTCCTAAACACTAGAAATCACGTTAAATGAGTTTATTTTTTTAAAATCACTATCAAATGATACAATCTGTCTAATTCCTATGTTCATCATCGTATTGATGATTGTGCAATCTCCATAGTTAATAGAATTTAATCATGGTGATGAATATCTTTCTTGCCAATTAATCTTTGAAATAATCTGTATCAAGAAAATCATAAAATCGTCATTAATCATCAAATTTGTTCCATCTACCAACAAAAACATCAAAATTATGCTTTTTTGGTTGAATCCCTCTTTTCTTATCTTTTTCTACTTCTTTCCTGCTAATTTCTAACAGTTCTTCTCTGGAAAGTTTTGGAGGTTCATAATAATCGTCCATATACAAACCTCGTTTAATGTATCTGTTGATTAATTCGGATATTGTGATGTTTAATTTATTGGATTTTACTTTTAATTGTGTTTCTATCATTTCATCATGAATTATTGTTTTTTCAGACACAAATTGTAACACTCCATTAACAAATATGTAATTCAAGGATTATTAATTTTGCGAATTAATAATTTCAGATATTACTTAAATTTCCTCAGGTTTAGAGTCTGCAGACGAAAAACAATCCTGAGTTTTTAATGTACAATACAAATCTTGAAACAATATAAAGAACAGGCAGTTCAATCAGAGGCCCTATTACAAGGGCAATGGCTATTAATTCACGTCCTGGAAATGAATTTATTGCAATTGCCAGAGCCAACGGTGAATTCCGGGCTAGAGTGGTCATGGTCAGGCTTGCATATTCCTCATAGGTGAAATGGATCTGCTCGGATAAGAGCAAGTCAATTATGGTGTTTGAGGCAAAAAATGCGATTAACGGAATAAATATTGTTAAAAGGGAATTCAGGTTTTCAAATAAGAGATTTCCCTGACTGTTGAATATTGCAAAGACAGCCAAAGCTAAAAACAGAATTTGATATTTTGAAAAGAATCCGGTGGCTTTTTGCTTTAAATCATTGTTCAATATTAATTTGGTAATCTGGGCTAACATAAATGGAATCACGATTACTATCACTAATGAATAGACCAGATCAGAATAATTGATTGAATTTCCGCTTGAGAAAAAGAGTATAAGATAAACGGGAAGCAGTATTATTTGCAGGATTAAATTAATCGGAAGTATTGAAAGGCTTAAGTTAAGGTCTCCTTTGGCCATTTTGGTAAATACCAGATACCAGTCGGTACATGGGGTCAGTATGAGCATAAAAAATCCGATGAAAATGTCAACGTTTCCGTTAATGAAGAGATTTCCTAAAAAATAACCGAATAGCGGCGTCCAGATAAAGTTAATTATAAGGCTTGTAAGTGTGAATTTAACGTTTTTAAAGCTTTTTTTCAGGTCTTTAAGGGGAACTTCCAAAAAGAGCCCGTATAGCATCAGGCACAGGAACAGATTAATTAAATTTCCGGTATTGTCTGCTAAAAAATCCACATTGCTTAAAATCAATCCAATGGCTATTGCAGACAATAATATTACCGGTTCTAATTTCTCTATTAATTCCATTCCAACACCTTTAATTTAGGTATAACTAAATTTGTCTGGAATGGTATATAATAGTTTTTGGCAGAGAATTATTTCTTCTCTCCATGTATGATGAATACTGGGCTCACCGGCTTGTTGAATGCCTGTGACAGTTCTTCCCAATATTCGGAATAGTTTATCAGTTCTTCTGCGGTAGGGCGAAACTCATGGATCCTGCAATCAATTATTACTCCCTTTTCATCCTCATAGACCTTTTCAAATACGTCATTTCTGTATTTGCTTTTAAAGTCTTTTACAGAACCGATTTCATGCAGTTCAGGCTCTTGTCCATTTAAAGACATCATACATTTTATTGTTGTTTTTTCGCCATATCCATCATTCATAATCTTAGTTATTTGCTTTATCATTATGTTTTTTTCAGTGTTCATGCTTGATTGTCCGATTTCATCATATATAAACTAGTCAGTTATTTTTCAGAGCAATTTCACATCCCTAGAGCAATATTACCCTCATCTGAGAATTTTTTTATTTCACTTTCCGGGCATTAATAATCATTCTAAGGCTGAATGGGTGATGGAAAACACTTTTTTAAAATCCGCTTTTACGGACTTATTTCATGAAAATAAACATTAATACTATTCCATTCACGCATTAATTTTACCTGGTGTTTATAATATTGCCTTAAGCAGGTAATTCAAACGTTTGAAAAAAGGAATTTTTATTTTTACCTTTTTCATAATTTCATTAGTAATACCTTTTTCAAATTACTTATTAAGAATTTTTTAACATCAAATAATTTTTTCGGATAATTTAACAGTGTTATTTGAATTTTACTTCATTTTAATGAAATTTTTCAATAGATTTTCATGACAAAAGCATACATTTATAATAAATAATCATGATAAATAATACTGTATATTTATATAGTCAATTTTTTGACTTAAAAATCAAATGAAATGGAGCTTGTTTAATGTTTTTGACTAGAATCGGTTATGGAATTATTTATTTCTTAGACCTTATTTACGAAATTATTAAATCAACGATTGACGTCGTTTTTAATAAGATTATGAGAAGAGATATTAATCCTGTAGTTATCGATGTTGAAACAGTTTTAGAGAGACCTGTTTCCCAGACCATTTTGGCCAACAGTATTTCTTTAACTCCAGGAACATTATCTGTTGATTTAGACTCTGAAAATCAAATTATTAAAGTAGCTGCTATTTCTCCAAGAAGTAAAGAGGATATCATTCCTTTTGAACCATATATTAAGAAGATGTTAGAATAGCTAAGTAATGACTCTTCTTTTATTTAAATTAATACGAGTGGGATACTAATGGACATATTGATTATTTCAAAATATATTTTAATCATTGCAATCATTGTAATAATGCTTGCAGCTCTAAGGGCAAGCGCTTACAAGGGCGCTGCAATGGGATTGCTTGGCAGTTCCGTGGTAGTTGTAGCCTTTGCCATGGTTTTGCTTGTCGGAGGAGATTTGTATAATCTCGCTTTTTATAGGGATATATCATTAGCTTTAATATTCTTTGGATTTGTAGGTACTGTTGCTTTTGCCATTGTTGCGGGAGGCGATAATTGATGATTGTTGAGTATATACAATCTGCACTCCTTATTATCGCAGCCTTCCTGATGATAGTGGCTGCCGTTGGTATGGTAAGTCTTCCAAAAGATATGAAAAACGTTGTTTATGGTAGAATTCATATTGTAGGTGTTTTTGATATTGCCTGCGTCATAGCAATGATCGGATTAGGACAATACCTGCTTGCCGGAATTTACTTTGTTCTGGCACCATTTACAGCCCACGCAATCGCTAATGCATTTTATAAAAGTGAGGATGTTGAAAATAACGCCAAATTAGGCGAAGTTGAAGAGGAAATTGATGATGCAAATCCTTTCGTTCATCACAAGTCCAAGATTCAGGAACTGGAAAGCGAAGACTCTGAAAAACTAAAAGCCGATGAACGTTTCACTTTTTCAACTTTAGAGATTGAGGAGGAGTAAGATGTTAGAGATTATATTGATGATTATAATTATTATAAGTGCAATTCTTGCTCTTGTTCAGAAAGATCTGCTTAAGGCAGCAATACTGACAGGATTTTCCGGAGGAGCAATGGCGGTTCTCTTCCAGGTACTGCTTGCGCCGGATGTTGCCCTGACCCAGGCCATTGTATGTGCGGTCATCATTCCTGTATTTTTAGCTTTGGCGGTTAAGAAAACCCAGAGGAGTGATGCATGATGGCGGACATTCAGCTAATCATATTGTTAACGTCAGTTGCTCTGGTTGTAATCGGCCTTTATGCAGCTATCTTTGTGGATAACATTATCAAGAAAATTATCGGTATCAGCTTCATTGAAGAGGGAGCTAACCTGTTCATAGTTGGAATAGGCTATAAGGCGGGCGGAATCGTTCCTATTATCCTGCCGGATATGAACGCAACATGGTTTGCACAGAATGCGTCCTATCCTCTTCCTTACGGTCTGGTTCTTACCAGCATCGTTATCGGAGCTTCTACCTTGGCGGTTATGCTTGCCCTGGTCATGGTTCTATACAGAAAATACGGAACCTTAAGCACCAGTGTAATGCTGGCTGACACATCAAAACAGGAGGAATACGATGAATGAATTAATTCCATTGATGGTTATTGTTCCTATGATGGCAGCCTTGCTTTTAAGCGCATTTTCAAAATACGACAAGCTCATTAAGGCTTTGGCATTTGTCGTTGCACTCTGTCTGCCTTTAATTCCGTTGCTGTCAAACTACGGACTGCATTACTTCGGAGGATATGAGCCGATTGTTGACAATATCACAAACATCGTCTATCATCCGGCAATCACGTATTCCTTTGACTTCCTGCAGCAGATATTCATAGGAGCTGTTGGAATTCTGACTTTCCTGGTTGTATTTATCTATTTAACCAAATATAAGAAAGTTTCAGGACCATATCTCTTCCTGCTGTTCATGGGTACGGCTGCAGTAACGGCATTAATGCTTACAGACGACATTTTCCACATGTTCGTATTCTTTGAAATACTTGCTCTGGCTCAGGTGGGTATTGTAGCTGCCTCATCAATAGATTACAGTTATGAAATGGCTTTAAAGTACATGATTTTAGGATCAATCGGAAGCCCTATGATGCTTTTGGGTATCGGATTCCTGCTTGCAATGACCGGTACCGTTAACGTGACAGACATCGTAGCAATAGTCCATGGAGGACTTTTAAATGTGGCATCTCCGGTGTTCCTGGCAGCTTTAGGCCTTATCTTCTTCGGATGGCTCTACGCATCAGGTCTGCCTCCGTTCCACACAATCAAATCAGGAATCTACAGTAAGGCGGAACCTCACGGAGCGGCTCTGCTTCAGTCATTTACGGTCATTTCAATGATTTCAATAGTAATGATAATGTTCAGGATATTCTCATCATTGCCTATATTTGAAGTTCTCATCGTACTGTTTTCAGTTCTTGCAATGATTTTGGGCGTATCCCTTGCGCTGATGCAGACCGACTTCAGGCGTATGATTGGATTTCTGGCTGTCGGAGAGCTCGGTTTTATCGGATTGGGTATAGGTCTTGGAACCCAGTTTGCCCTGACCGCAGGTCTTTTCCAGGCATTGAACGAAATAGTGATTACCGCATTATTATTCATAGGATTCGGAGCTATAGTAAACGCCACCAACGAGGTGGACACCCGTAAATTGGGAGGCCTTTTGGCATATCACCCTAAAGTGGGCATAATGCTTTTAATCGGCGGTCTTGCAATGGCTGGTGTACCTCCGCTAAGCGGTTTCCAGTCAAAATTAATGCTTGTTCAGGCTTCCTTAAGCTGCGGCTATCCGGAACTGTCCATTCTGGCAATCATGGTCAGCATCGCAACATTTGTGGTATTCGTAAAAACCTTCTATGTGATGTTTTTAAGGCCAAAGCCACACGATCTGGAAGTAGTTGACAAGGAAGTTCCAAAGGCAATGGTATTTGCAATGGCAGTTTTATTAATTATTATCCTGGCATTGGGTATATTCCCAGATATCGTAACGAGCGGAATTTCCAATTACGTTGGAGGTATGTTACTATGAAGCTTTACGATCAAATCTTTTATGTAGTCAAGAAGTTTAAGGAACTCTTCTCTCCGGGCCCTGTAACGAATGCTGACGTTTCAGGAAGCATTACTGCAGAAATATTTCTTATAGTTTCACTGGTAATAGCTTCACTTCTGCTCAGGCACATTAACGTCCTGCTTGCAGGCTTCGTTACATTAATACTGGCTATCGTATTGATATGCAACATTCCTCTAATTCCTAAATTCAAAATTGAACAGGAGGATTCGCTGGAGAAGATGTTATTCTATGCAATTATTACCTTAGGATTAATTGTAATATTCCTGTACTGGGGTGGTGTCCTTGTCTAATAATGTTAGAAACTTATTCGCTGCGGTAATAACTGCAGTATTGTCAGTTACGTTGTTTGACGCCGTTTATCACATAAGCGACATGATCACTCCCGGTGTAAGCAATATCTATAACGCTTTGGGAACTCAGGTCACGCCGAACATGGTAACGATGGTAATTTTCGATTTCAGGGGCTATGATACCCTTGGTGAATCAATCATTCTGTTAAGTGCCGGTCTGGTAGTATTGCTGGTATTCGGCAGAGGAAAATTGGGGGGCAAACAATGAGTCAGATTCTTAAGTTAATAGCTTTGCCTATTTCAATCATTTTAATTTGTTTAGGTATAATGACGATTCTCGGAGGACATATAACTCCTGGAGGAGGTTTCCAGGGAGGAGCAATGATTGCCTCAGGAGTAATATTCTCACTTCTCGTTTACGGGCTGGGAAATTCTCCAATGGAATTTTCACATACCTATATAGAAATATTCGAATCAGTCGGCGCATTAGGCTACATCGTTTTGGGACTTGTCGGATTATTTGCAGGAGGATTCTTCCTCTACAATGTCGGAGCCGATGTCTTCAACATCATTCCGGCTTCAATCCAAAGCATTTTCCACTATCCCGACACTACAAATGCAGGTATCATTCCTTACCTCAACATATTTGTAGGTTTGAAGGTGTTTGCCGGTTTAAGCGCAATAGCTATTGCATTTGCCGGATTTAAGAAATTAACTGAGGAGGATGTGGATTAGATGATATACGGACCAATGATTTTCGGTTTGCTCTTTGGAATGGTCGTAGGATCCCAGATAAAAACCGGAAACATAAAGGATACGAAGTTCACCGCAGCCTCTTACGTAATAATAATTATTGCCGGACTGATTGTAGCATGGCAATTGGGCGAATTCCCGTTTTATGATAAATTGCCTGTAGCAAGAGGATTTGTATTTGCCCTGATTGGTATATTGTTGTCGAAATTAATATTTGCAAGGAGCAGCTAAAGGAGGGTCATGAATGTTTTTATCAACTAATGCATGTGAAGGAAAAGGAGAATGTATTAAGCAATGTCCTACAAAAGCTATCCGTTTAATCAATGGAAAAGCGTTCAGCTGTCTTACTTGCGGAATATGCTTCAAGAACTGTCCTAACGACGCCATTTTCCAAAATATTTATGGAGGATACGTTGTGGACAGGGCCAAATGTAACGGCTGCGGAATGTGCATGTACAACTGTCCTACAAACAACATTCACATTGATGACGGCGTTGTTTACGGAATATGTTCACGCTGCGGCGTTTGCAGTGAAGTCTGCCCTTCAAGAGTTGACGGAGCTGAATTCACCCGCGAAAAGCAAATCAATTTCATAGAATCAATGAACATTCTGCTTCCAAGCTATGACGACATTCCCAAAAAGTCAAATAAGATTAAAGAGGTTACAAGAGCCTATTTCGGAACGGACTTCGACAAGTGTATTTTCTGCGGAAGATGCTCAGAGCACTGTCCTGTCAACGCCATTGATGTTGTCCTGGACAGAGATGAAGGAATCTGCAGCGAATGCAGAATCTGCAGTGACGTCTGTCCGAACGGTTCCATGAACAAGAACCAGATTGTCAACAAGTCAACCTGTACCCTTTGTCTCAACTGTATGAAGGCCTGTCCTAACAACGCCATATCCGTGGACGACTTCGAACTGATTGTAAACAAGATTAATCAGAAGCCGAATGGATACCTGGTTTCATGCCTTAACTGCGGATTGTGCGCAGACCTATGTGAAAACGGCTCATTAGTTAAAGTTGACGGCAGGTTAAGATACGATCCGACAAAGGACGTGGATTCAACCCATGATACAGCTATCGACCACTGTCCTGTAACTTCTCTTCATGAGGACGAGGAGATGTTCGTTTACGACGAGTTCGATGAAACAGAGTTTCCAGCCCTTGCCGGGTTCTGCGTAAGCTGCGGAAAGTGTGTCCAGGTCTGTGACGTTGCAAAGGCAAGGTCATACATGGTTGCAAGCTGGGACGGAACTGTATCAGAGGACTGCATTTCATGCGGAATATGCTGTGAAGTTTGTCAGGAAGACGCAATCACCTTGAACAGGGGCACGATTTCAGTGGATCTTGAAAAATGTATATTATGTGAAAACTGTGCAGTTCACTGTCCTGTTAATGCGATTCCTAAAACCACGATGTATAAGGCAAAAATCGATGGAGGATTCAACTTCATCGAACAGAAACTGTGCATGCATTGCGGTTTGTGTCATAAAGTCTGTCCTTATGAGGCAATTGATGAAATTGACGGTAATTATGTAGTTAATGAAGAAAAATGTGAATATTGTGGAGCATGTAAAAACAGCTGTCCTGCAAACGCATTTTTATTCGAGAGAAACTTTAAAGATTCAATAGAGGGTATTTAAATGAGAAGTATGTTAAAAGTAGCTTTGGAAGGAGCATTTACTAACTTTAAAAGAATCTTTTTCGCCGCAGACAGGGTAACCGATATGGAAATGAGAAATCAGATTGCTACCCTTTCTGTTGAAGTGGATGACAGAGTGGACGAGACTGCATGCATAGGATGTGCAGGATGTTCCAATGCCTGTCCTACCCATGCCATTGAGATGAAGAATCTGGCAGCGCCGGTTAAGATAACCGACGATTGGGTAAAGACTCAAGTACCTGAAATTAATCTTGAAAAATGCATAGTCTGTTATTATTGTCATGATTTCTGTCCTATATATTCACTTTACGGTGAAAAGGGAACGATTCATCCGGCTTGTGTTGGAGACCAGGAAGTCAACGTCAGCGAACTGATGGCACAGCCGTTTAAAATTTCAGAAGACAAACTTAAAGTTATTTCTGCTTATCTTTCAGACAAGACAGTAATTAAAAATAGAGAGGATGGTGAATAAATGAGTATTAAATCTTTTTCAAGAGCAAGAGCAATTCATATCATGCTGGTTTATACGGGCGGATGCAATGGCTGCGATATTGAAATTGTAAATTCAGTATTGTCTCCGAGATTTGATATTGAGCAGTATAAGGTTTTCCTGACCTGGAATCCTCGTGAAGCCGACGTTCTGGTTGTAACGGGACCGGTCACCCACTTGAACAGGAAACCTCTGGAAGCCATTTATGAAGCCATTCCAGAACCGAAACTGGTTGTTGCCGCCGGAAGCTGTGCGCTTATGGGCGGCGTGTACAAGAACATCCATGGAGACATTCCATCGGAGGAAATTGAAGGGCCGGTTGAAAACGTCATACCTGTCACTGCAAAAATCCCAGGATGTGCAGTAAGGCCTCAAGACGTTTTAGCCGGAGTGGTATCATTGTTACCGATATTATTGGATGCGGATTAGGTGAGTTAAATGGAGGAAAAAGTACCAAGAAGCAATATTATAGAAACTGAAATTCCATTGGGTACGGTTCACCCGGCCGCATTGGAACCCTATAGGGTAAGGCTTTTTGTAGAAGACGAAATCGTCCAGGAAGCCGAAATAACCATAGGGGTTAATCACAGAGGTATCGAAAGGATAATGGAAGGGCTACCTGTTGAAAAGGGAAACGCCCTTACCGAAAAGATCTGCGGGATCTGCTCAAATTCACACGTATGGAATTCATGCAGAACCGCCGAGATAGGCCTTGACATCGAACTTCCCGAAAGGGCAACCTATATCAGGGTCATAATGGGAGAGCTTGAAAGGCTGCACTCACATTTCCTTTATCTGGCTCACGGATGCGAAACGGTAGCTCACGAAACCTTTTCCATGAGGGTATTCTACTTAAGGGAAATCGTAATGGAGCTTCTCGCAATGATTGGAGGAAACAGGGTCCAGTACGGATGTCCTATTATCGGCGGAGTAAGGCCAAGATGCGATTTGAACGAAGCCAAGCTGCAGAGACTCAAGGATGACATGGACAAACTCGAGGAAGGCCTCACAGGATTTGCCGAAAGGTTTTTGGCCGATTCAATACTGATATCAAGAATCACTGGTGTTGGTGTATTGCCTACAAAACAGGCTATCAAACTGGCCGTTACAGGCCCTACATTAAGGGCAACGGGCGTTGCAAGGGACTTGAGAACCAATATGTACGAATACGATGACTTTGACTTTAATGTTGTCACGCAACCTGATGGTGACGTTAAGTCAAACCTGCTGATGAGGGTTTTAGAATCTTTCGAATCAATAAAAATCATCCGTCAGGCGGTTGCAAACATCCCTGAAGGCAAGGTTGTAAACAGGGACTGGGAAATGTTCGATACAGATTTGATTGAAAGTTATATTGAAGTTCCAAGGGGAACTCTTTATCATTCATATGCATTGGAAAGCGGAAGAATAAGGCATTGCATTATAAGAACCCCATCAATGGCAAACATTGGTGCAATGCAGTACGCATGTATAGGCGATCACATTACTGATGCGCAGTTGAGCATCGTTCAGTGTGACCCGTGCTTTACGTGTACTGACAGGGCAATAGAAATAATAAGGAGATAGAATAATGTTTGAAACTACTGTAATCTATTCAATTTTGGCAGTCATAGCTACTGTCATTGTATGCTTTGTGATTTCTACATTATTGCCGGGAATTGAAAGAAAATATATTCACGCAAGGATTCAGCAAAGGATAGGGCCTCCGGTAACGAGTCCGGGAATCATGGCGCCGATTAAGTTCCTCTATAAGGAAAACGTCGAACCTTCTTCACCGGTTCCTGCGTTATACAAGATTCTGCCGATACTGTGTTTCCTTGTGGTATTGTTCCTGCTGATTGCAATTACTCCTTATGCGTTTGCAATTCCTGCTCTGGCAAGTCTCGTTGCAGTTGTAGGGCTTTTGAAAGTTGAAGAAATTTGTTATGTGCTGATGGGTGCGCTGTCAAAATCAGTAATGTCAGTAAGGATGCCATTCCCCGACAGGGTTAAGGGTGCAGCTCATCGGAACACTACCCGTTCATTCATTGAAGACATCAGTGCAAGAAGATCACTTAGAATGATTACCTACGGTTCATTCCCGTTCTATCTGGCACTGTTCGCTCCGGTAACTCAGGCAAGAAGCATTTTCCTTCAGGACATTGTTGCATACCAGCAGGTTCACGGACCGTTTCTCTTCACTGTTTCCGGTGCGATAGCCGCAATAGTATTTTTCATCGGCTACATGATTTTACTGAATGAATATCCGTTTTCAATCATAAAAGCGAAATGTGACGTTATTGAAGGACCGTACATGGAATACGCATCAAAATACCGTTCAATTGTATTCATTACAAGAGGATTCATGATGTTAACTCTGGGAGTATTATTCTCAGTTCTCTTCATCGGAATTCCGCCAACGGTATTGTCTCCAACGATATTGATTAATATCTTTGTTGTTCTGGTGTTCGTGTTCATGATGGGAATATTTTCAGCCTTTACTCCGGTATTTACAAACAGGCAGCTATTGCCGTCAATTTTAGGAGCCACATTGCTTGGAATATTGGCTATAGTTCTTGGATTATTATAAAGAGGTGATTATTATGAAATTTGTTATGAGACCATATCACATGGTAAGTCTTGGAGGCTATATTGTTGAATGGGATTTTCCTTACAGGAATCTCATAGTCGTAAATAAAACCTCTGAACCGATTAAAGTGGAAATACCGGTTTTCCATGAGGAATGGATTAGGGAGCATCGTGAACTGGGCCTTGACGTTATTCCAGTCACTCGTGACGATAATTATTTGCGCATGTGGAAAAAGGCACACGCCGAATTAGATAAAGTTAGGCCAGAAAATGACTGATTATAGCATAACTATAAAATCCGCTGAAAGAAAGGGAGTATTAAAGGATATTACTGACGTTACAACTAATCACGGCACGAATATCTCATACACTCACCTTTACGTCGAAAAGGACAATACGGGCATAATCAATCTGGAGCTTGAGCATGTCGATGATATCGATTCATTAATGGCTGATTTGAAGGCTATTTCCGAAGTGAAGTCAGTTGAGCTTCACGGCTCACAGTCAGACATTTACGGAAAGCGTATCATCATTGTCGGAGGCGGAGCCCAGGTTTCCCAGGTCGCATTGGGGGCAATCACCGAAGCGGACAGGCACAACATACGAGGTGAGCGTATCAGTATCGATACCATTCCTTTAGTCGGCGAAAGAAATCTTGCAGAAGCCGTTGATGCCATTTCAAGGCTGCCTCGTGTAAGCGCGCTGGTTCTTGCAGGTTCCCTTATGGGGGGAGCAATTACCGAAGCCGTCAAAAAGGTCAAGCAGGAAAACGACCTGGTTGTAATCTGTCTTAACATGCCCGGAAGCGTCACTCAGTATGCGGATTTAATAATTACTGATCCGATTCAGGCTGGTGTTATTGCGGTAATGTCCATTGCAGATACGGCAGTGTTTGACATCTCACGTCTGGGCGATAAAATCAAATATTGATTTTTCTCTTTTTTTAATAACTTTTTTATCATAATATTGCAAGAATACCCCAACCTCTTCTAGGTTGGGGATGAATTGCACAATGGGGGGGGGTGTTTTTTTTTATAATGTGTTAGTATTGGTATACGTTTGTAATAAACGGTTTAAATACGTTTTTGATTATATGAATTATTTTGATTAATTATTTGAGTAGGAATCAACATTCAGTATACAAATTAACTTTTCATTTTTGGTGTTGGTTTATATAAAATAATCGTAGGAAAGTGATTAATCACGATATTTTTTTTTGATTATTTTTTTGATGGAATATTTTTTTTTATTAATAAAATTGGTCAGATTTAT
>NZ_FMXB01000021.1:37111-50709 GCF_900103415.1 Methanobrevibacter millerae | reverse complement strand
GAAGAAGTTAACTTAACTGATGAAGAAATAGACGAAATTTTAATGGAAAACAATGAAAATAACAAAGTTTTCACAGAAAAAATAATAAAAACAATTGAAAAATATAAAGATGATACGACCTCAACAATTGCTAGAATCATCGGAAAACACTGCAATCGAGAATCAATCAATAATGTGAAAAAAAGAAGAGAAATAAGAAGAAAAATAACCTTAAATCTACTGGAAAAAGAAAACATAATAACAAAAATACAAACTGAACAAAGGATATGTTTAATCTTAGATAATTACAGCGTTCACAAGTCTGCTTTCATCAAAAAAATAGCACTACATCTTAATATTGTATTAATATACCTTCCACCATACTCCCCACATCTAAATCCAATAGAACAAATATGGAGACAAATGAAACGAGAAATTAAACATTATTATCTAGAATCAAGAGAATTTTTACAAGAATTAACAATAAAAACCTACAATAAATCGATTTCTGGAACGAAAGTTTATGACAAATGGCTCGAAACATTTATAACAAAAGTTTGGTAACTAACTATAATTATTAATTTTTCATAGATTAAAGATTAAAAGCATTTTGTCATTTATTCACTTTCATTTTTTCAGCAATATATTTTTATTAAATGTTAACAAATATTCATAATGAGGTGTTTGAAATTAAACTTCATTCAAAATTTTTCATTTTTATTATCCTTATAATTTTTTTAAGCAGCATTTCATTCGTTTCGGCTGAAGATTCAGTCAATGAAACGGTTGATGAAGTGCCTGAAATAGAAATAGGAGAAATAGAGCGCTACGCTGACGGATCTCTAAAGGATTTTGTCGGTGATGCTACCGATGACGATTTAGCTGATTTAAGCGAATGCAGTTCTGTCGTTCTTCAGGTGAGCGCTACTGAAAGCGTTATATCATTCAGGCGTGATTCCACCGAAGCTGCCGATATAACTGTTGAAAGCGGAAACTGGGGAGACATTGAATACTTAAAGCAGTATAAAACTTCAGGAGGCTATTTTGCCCATGCAATCGTGACTTCAAACGGATGGCTGATTGGTAACGGAGGAGTTACTGACGGAAGCGTATACAGGCAGATTGAAAGCATAGCCTCTGAAATGGTTGTAAAGGACGTCATTTCAAACGATTATCTTTCAAGAATCTACAATATCCTTTCCAGATATTCCCTGGGCCATTTTGTAATCAAGGCTCCTGACGGAACCTATGGTGTCGTATTCACTGACAGGTATCACGTTTCCAATTTGAATCCTGGCCAGTATATCATTTGTCCGAATATATATTCATATTCCAAAAAGGGAACATATGACTCCAGCCTGAATCCTGTCGATGCGGCCATCAAGCTTGTCTACACGGATTCATATGGGGTCAACAGAAGGAATGTCATGACCTATAACTACAAGCCCGTATCTTCAGATACCGGAGTGTCATTCGGCGTTGAGTGTTACGCTTCAAACGATAACGGAGCAGGAGTCGGAAGGTCAACCGCATCCCTTGCGGATAACATATATTTCTACGGCAAGTACTTTTCAAGAAGTTCCCTGCCGGTAACCCCTAATAAGATTTATATGGGAACACACGCTTTTGCGGGAACAAGCATTGAGATTTTCAAGCTATTGAGTCCTGTTGCCAATTCACTGGTCGGTGAAAGCGTCGAACTTAAATATCAGGTAAATTATGTTGCCCATTCCAGTCCTGTTGTCCGCTTTGCCGTTCCTGAAGGATTCGAGTTCAATTCAGCAACATTATCCAAAGGAACCTATACATATGACGTCGGGCCACGTGTCGTAACTTGGTATCTCAACGACTGTGAGCAGAACAATTTCATTACGCTCAACATCAAGGCCGTAAAGTCCGGCAAATACGTTATGGCATCTTCCTTAAACAACAATTACGTTTATGAATTCGAGCTTAACGTCAACAAGTACGGCGCCAAGTTATCAGCAGACAACCTTGAAAAGTATTACAAAGGCCCTGAAAGGCTTAACGTGATTTTAAAGGATCCTGACAACAATCCTATAGCAGGTGAAAACGTTGTAATCAACATCAACGGCGTAGGCTATACCAGAACAACCAACGGCGATGGGGTAGCTTCAATTGCTATCAATTTGAATTCAGGCGAATATGACATTACTGCAAGCTATAATGGCCGTTTCGGTTCAGATTCAACCGTGGCTCACGTTAAGGTTTTAAAAACAATATCCGGAAACGACATTGTCAAGTATTACAGGAATGGCACTCAGTATTATGCACGTTTCATTGACACTGCAGGAAATCCTCTGGCCAATTCTGATGTTTCATTCAACATCAACGGTGTTTTCTACACAAGAACTACTGACGGCAATGGTAACGCAAGGCTTAACATCAATTTAAATCCTGGAGAATACATTCTAACAGCAATAAATCCCGTTAACGGCGAGCAGTACTCCAATAACGTTAAGGTTCTCACAATCCTTGAGGACGGTCATGACTTGACCAAATACTACAGAAACGATTCAGTCTATTCAATCAAGGTTCTCGACGATACCGGAAATCCTCTTGTTAACGGGGAAGTCAGATTCAACATCAACGGTGTTTTCTATACCAGAATGACCAACGAATCAGGATACGCTAACCTAAACATCAGGCTGCAGCCTGGCGAATATATCGTTACGGCCGAATACAATCAGCTGATGTATACCAACATCGTAACGGTGCTTCCTACATTATTTGCCAATGATACGGTAAGCTACACCAACGAGAGCAATTTCGCATGTCTTCTGATTGACGGCAACGGTAATCCTTATGCCAATCAGACGATAACATTTAACATTGAGGGCGTTGTATTTACCAATGTGACCGGTGAGGACGGAATCGCTGATTTGCTCATTTATTTGCCTGACGGCGAGTATAGCGTAACTTCATCCTATGACGAATACAATATAAACAACAGAATAACGATTAGGAGTTCTTAATTTAGGAGGCGTTAAAATTAGAAAAATCTTTTTAATTTCTTTGATCTTATTATTGTTTTTAAGCTTATCATGTGCATATGCTGAAGGAAACTCCACGGATTTGGAGGAAGTAAACCTGGATGCAGATGATGTGTCAATGTATTATCATGACGGGCATCGTCTGAATGTCGACTTGTCAGATTCAGGCAATGATTCACTGGCAAATCAGAGTTTGACAATCAATATCAATGGCCAGAATTATACCCGAACGACAAATGATGCGGGAAGGGCGTCTTTAGCCATTAATCTGATACCTGGAGAATATTCATCAACCATATTCTTTTTGGGAACGGACAAGTACCTGAGCTCAAATAAAACAGTTAACGTCAAGGTTCTGCCTACAATAAGTGGAGATGACGTTGTCAAATATTATCGCAACGGCACGCAGTATTACGCCACTTTCCTTGACAACGAAGGTGAATTTCTGGATTATGAGGACGTAACGTTCAATATCAACGGAGTCTTTTATACCAGAACGACGGATCAAAACGGCGTTGCCAAACTGAACATTAATTTAAACTCCGGAGATTACATATTAACGGCTTACAATCCTAATGACGGCTTTGCCTATTCAAATAACATTAAGGTCCTTCCGACAATCAACGGCTCTGATTTAAGGAAAATCTACAGGGACAACAACCAGTACTGGGTTACTTTCAAGGATTTCGAAGGCAATCCGTTAACTAATACCGACGTTGAGTTCAACATCAATGGGGTAATGTACATCCGCAAGTCAAACAGCCTCGGAAACGGAAAGCTCAACATCAATCTGGATGCCGGAGAATATATCATAACGGCAAAGAACCTTTTAACCGGTGAATTATGCTCAAACAACATTAAAGTTGAAGCTTTCTCCGATACAAAACTCACAACCGAGGATTACGTATTCACCCCAACCGATGACGACGTGATTGAGGCAACATTAATTAACTCCCTCGGTTACGGAGTCTACGACGAAACCGTTAGTCTTACAATTAACGGCCAGACATACACGGACATAACCGATGATGAGGGCGTAGCCAGATTCTTTTTGGACTTGGATGAAGGAAACTACACATTAAGCTTCAAGCATGAATCAAACTCAAGATACGGTGCTTCATCTGCAAGTTCCCATGTGGAGACATATGGTGGAATCAAGATAACATTGGAAGGGGAAGACGCAATACTCTTTGTAAACGACACCTACAGCGTAAGGATGTCTGATGAAAATGGAAAGCCTTTTACAAACCAGACCGTTTACTTTGACTTCGGATACAAGGTATTATCTGCTGTAAGTGACGAAAACGGCGTTGCAAGCGTAAAGGTTGATGTGAAGTCAGATTATTATAATCTCATATTCTTCTATAATGCTACCGGATATAAGTTTTCAAGAGGATTCAGCGATCTTTTGGTTTTAATTGAGGGTAAAACCACATTAACTCCAATGACCACAACAGTCAAGGAAGGAAACCGCCAGCAGTTAAAGATTGCACTTGATGCGGACGGAATCAGGCTTTTCGGTGAGGAAGTAATCATTGAAGTCAACGGCAAGCAATACGTCAAGACAACAGACGGCGATGGAATGGTCGGCCTGACGATTAATCTGGGTGCAGGCACCTATACCGTTAACTGCTATTTCAAGGGTGCTGATGGACTTTCAGATTCACAGATGTCCTGCCAGCTAACGGTCACTCCAAGAATAGCAACCAAAATGACCGTTTTAACAGCTTCAACGTTTTATAAAAATTATGGCATAACCTATAACGTTGAATTAAGGGCAGATAAGGTCTTAGCTAATAGGGATGTTTCAATTACTGTCGGCTCCAAGACTTTCAATCAAAAAACCGACGGCGATGGGGTCGTGCATTTGGACCTCAACGATTTCAATGACGGAAGCTATGATGTAAGCCTTTCATTTGCAGGAGACAATGATTATGCTGTCTATAAAGGATTTACAAAAGTGGCTGTCACGTCCAAAACCCCATACACTTACGGATATTGGGTAAGATATAGGGATATGGTTAATATAAATCTGGCTGAACTGGCATCCAAGGGAACAAACAATCTCTTCCTTCATGAAAAAGCAGTTTCAGCATACGGCGCCAACAATGTCGTTTCATGGATTAAAAAGGCAAACGACTACGGAATCAAGGTTCACATATGGATGCAGTGCTTCTATGACGGCGAATGGTTAAATCCTGTAAAATCAGACGGATCATATGACTATGACCTTTTAAACAGCATCATTGCAGACGCCAAGTATTATGCGGGCCTGAAAGGTGTGTCCGGAGTTAATCTGGACTATTTAAGATATCCTGGAACCGCATACAAGTATTCCGGCGGAACCGCTGCCATTAATTATCTGGTGAAAAATACTGTCTCTGCAGTCAAGGCGGTAAATCCGAACTGCATAGTTTCAGCGGCGGTAATGCCTGAACCGAGCAGCATGATTTACTATTACGGTCAGGACATTCCTACAATAAGCAAGTATCTGGACGCCATATTGCCGATGATTTATAAAGGAAACTATGAGAGAAACACTGCATGGATTCAGAGCACTACAAAATGGTTTGTAGACAATTCAAATGGTGCTAAAATCTGGTCAGGACTTCAGGCCTACAGATCAGACGACGATTTGTCATATCTGCCGATATCTGAATTGACCGGCGATGCGCAGGCGGCTTTGAACGCAGGTGCGAAAGGAGTCATAATGTTCAGGTGGGGAGTCACCAATTTCATTGATTTCAACACTTTGAAAACCTCTTAATCTACATGTGGACATTCAAATTATATGATTTAAAATTAGCTATTAATTTAGTTAATTTTTCCTTTTTTTATTTTTATATTTTTGTTGATTTTCATTAAATTTATTGAAGCTATTTTTCATTATTCTGCATTGTTTTTTCATTCCGTTTTTTGGTGTATTTTTCTTTTAAATATGATGAAAAATATATTAACTTATAATTAAACTTTTTATTTATGAAATTATCAGGTTGGGTTAATTTTGTTTGAATCACTTAAAAAGAAATTGTCACGTACAAGCGATAAGCTGGAAGAAGAAATTATTGAAGAGGCAAAAGGGGAAGACAACCTTCAGGAAGAGGAAGGTAAAAAACGCTCATTCTTTTCATTCGGTCGCAAAAAAGAGGAAGATAAAGCTGATGAATCTGATGATTCTGAAGAGGAAGAAAAGAAATCCCGCTTCTGGTCAAGAAATAAGGATGACACTTCTGAAGATGAAGACGTTGATGATGACGACATTGAAGAGGAAATTGAGGATTCATCCGATGATGAAGTCGTTGATGATTCTTTAGAAGAAGGGGAAGTCAAGGAAGAGAAAAAATCCAGTTTCTGGTCCAGGAGCAAGGATAAGGACGAAGAGGAAGAGGAATCTTCAGATGATGACGATGAGGAAGAAGAAGAGGTTGTTGAAGAGAAGAAGTCCCGCTTCTGGTCAAGAGGAAAGGATAAATCTGATGATGAGGAAGAGGAATCTTCAGATGATGACGATGATGAAGAAGAGGTTGTTGAAGAGAAGAAGTCCCGCTTCTGGTCTAGAAGTAAGGATAAGTCCGATGAGGAAGAATCTTTAGATGATGATGAAGAAGAGGAAGCTGAAGAGGAAGAGAAGAAGTCTCATTTCTGGTCAAGGAATAAGGACAAGTCTGATGAAAAAGATTCTGATGAAGGCTCCGGCGGATTATTCTCATTTGTCCGTGAAAAGACCATTTCCGAAAAGCACGTTGATGACATTTTATTTGAACTTGAAATGGGTCTTTTGGAAGGCGACGTGGCAATGGAAGTGGCCACTGAAGTCGTGGAATCCGTAAAAGAGGATCTGGTCGGACGTAAAATAAAAAGAAGCAGCGACATTACCGAATACACTTACAACGCTTTAAGAAACGCCGTTGCCGAAATCATCGACATTCCTGGAAAATCAATGACTGAAATGATAGAAGAGAAAAAGGCCCAGGGAGAGCCTCTTGTAGTCATGTTCGTGGGCATTAACGGTACCGGAAAAACGACAACAATAGGCAAGCTGGCCAATTACTATCTTAAAATGGGCTACACTCCTGTCATTGCAGCTTCAGACACTTTCCGTGCTGGAGCTATCGAGCAGGTCACCCATCATGCTGACAATGTCGGAGTTAAAATCATTAAGCACCAAAAAGGTTCAGATCCGGCTGCAGTCGCATTCGATGCCGTTGAGCACGCAAAGGCTCAGGGAAAAGAGCTGGTATTGATAGATACTGCAGGAAGAATGCAGACCAATACCAACCTTATGGATGAAATGAAGAAAATCAAGCGTGTTGCAAACCCTGATTTGGTCATTTTTGTCGGTGATGCATTAACGGGTAATGACGCAACCCAGCAGGCCGTCAAGTTCAATGAAGCCATTGACATTGATGGTGTAATATTGACCAAGGCCGATGCGGACAGTAAGGGCGGAGCGTCCCTCTCCATAGGTTATGTCATCAAAAAGCCAATCATGTTTTTAGGTGTCGGTCAGGGATATGATGACATTATGGAATATGATGCTGACTGGATGCTTAATCAGCTTTTCAGCGAAGATGACGGCGTAGCTGTTGAGGAATAATTAATTTGGCAAAGGATATCAAATCCTTTGTTTTTTTTGCTTTTTTTTAAATTTTTATACTTCCGATATAAGAATATCCTTTAATGTCTTTTTTGTCTTTAATTTCAAACTTGAAGGAATCGGGATTTGAAACGTATAAATGCGCAAGGGCTATTCCGATGTCGATGTCATTCCAGCGGGCCACTATCTTTCTTTTAACGAAGTTATGCTTTATTTTGAAAACGTCAAAGCCTTCATTACTTTGTTTAAAGTACCATGGCTGCATGTTAATGGCGGACGGCGCTAAGCGTGCAGGTTCAAGCCTTTCATCATTAACGTCAGCTATTTCGGATAATTTTTTCCTTTTGAACTGCGTGATGTCCCTTTCAAAGTTATTGGATTTTCCGAAAGCCATTAATATGACAAAATCTGGAGTTTTCTCTTTAACGGAACCCATTCCAACCCAGCAGCTTCCGATGCCGATGCTCTGCATGAACAGGCTGAGCTGCTGGAAGACAAAACCTACATTAATGCCATAATTCTCTTTCTTATCAGAATATATGGCCAGATAATAGGGTGCGTTCCATCGGGTTCTTAGTGTAACTTCATCTTTGGCAAATATTTCATAAGAATAATTAATATCACCAATTAATGGATTTACATTACTTAAAAACTCTTCAATTGCAGTTAAATCTATTTCATCATCAAGATATTTCCTGCATGACTTTCTTTTATAAATCTGGCTGGCCAAATCCATTTTACCACTTTCTTTTGGATATTGCCTTTAAGCGCTTTTTCTCAATATCCTTTCTCTTGTCTGACTGGTATTTCTTTTTCTGGCGATTGGTGGCGGTCTGGAAATTCGGCATTATCGTAACCAGATCAATGGTATTGCCGTGACAGGCAAATATCAATTTAAGCTCTTTATAATCCTTGCCTGCAGGCGCCTCATAGATTACCTCGTATTCGTCGTTTCCGCTTTTTTCATATCGCAGAGGCTCTTCATACATTATGCAGTCAACGATATATTCCCTTTTGATTCCGTTTTGAGCCAGTCTCTCATTGAAATGGGTATTTTCAAAGCACCAGTCAATGTTTTGGGTATCTCCAAGTATGAATCTGTCAAAAACTTTCATTGATATTACTTGTTTTTGAAATATTATAAAGCTATTGATTTTTTACAAAGTCAAAGCAATATTATAATGACTTTGTTTTTTTAATGTCGGCGAGTAAAATTGTTTTAATAAAAACAGACAATTTTAAATAATATATTGGTTATAATATATATTATTGGCCGGAAATGTTTAATTTAAAACCGTTAAACATTTTTTTTGAAATTTTAATTTGTTCTATCAGTAGAATAAAAATGCGGCAGTGAATACGGAATTATCATATCAAACAATAATCCTTTCATCAAAAAGGAAGATGATATAATTTACATGCCGCTGACAACATTTAGTTTAATTATTTAAATATGAATAGTCTAATATTAAATCATGAGTGAACATGCACAGTGGGATTCAAGGTTATCCTTTCTCTTTGCGATGATTGGTTCGGCCGTAGGATTGGGTAACATCTGGCGTTTCAGCTATGTGGTGTACTCCAACGGCGGAGGATCATTTTTCATCCCATATTTCGTAGCCATAGCAATCATGGGAATCCCATTCCTGATACTGGAGTACGGTGTCGGCTTTTCCTTTAAGGATTCATTTTCCAATATCTTGAAAAGAATCAATCCGAAGTTTGAGATAATTGCATGGATTCTCGTTCTTTTTGTTTTCGGTGTTGTAATCTATTATATGGTTATCTTAAGCTGGGATTTTGTTTATCTGGTAACGAGCCTGAATTTCGGCTGGGGAGCGGATACCGGTGTTTACTTTACCAATACAGTCGGCGGAACATACAATCTGGCCGATGCAGGAAGCATTCTCGTTCCCTCTGCAATCGGTGTTTTTGTATTATGGGTGCTTTTATGGTTCATTTCAAGCCAGTCCGTTGACAAGGGTATCGGCCGTGTTTCAAAGATTCTCATTCCGCTTCTTTTTGCCATCATGGCATTTATAGTTATTTATTCACTTACCCTTCCCGGTGCGGGATTAGGTATTTCAACCCTTCTGACTCCCAACTGGAGCACGCTTTTAGATGTAAACATTTGGCTTGCCGCCTTTGCACAGATTATTTTCTCGCTGAGTCTGGGCCAGGCCATTGCGCTTACTTATGCAAGCTATCTTCCTGAAAAGTCCCGTCTGACTGATAACGTGCTGATTGTTGTTGCGTCAAACTCAGCGTTTGAAATATTTACCGCTTTCGGCGTATTTTCAATTCTTGGATTCATGTCCGTTAATTCTGGGATGTCCATGGATAGCCTGATTACCGAAGGAACTGGCCTGATTTTTATTGTATTTCCAAAAATCTTTAACGTAATGGGTCCTTTGGGTCGGGTAATTGCTCCTCTTTTGTTTTTGGCAATTTTGTTTGCTGGAATCACTTCAGCACTCGGATTTTTCGAGCCTATGCTTAATTCGACCAGCGAAAAATTCGGGATGTCCCGTAAGAAAACCGCAACTATTCTGTGTGTAATTGGCTGTATTTTTTCTTTCCTTTTGACTACAGAAATCAGCAGCTATCTGGTGCGCATCACCGATTCCTTTATCAACGAATTCGGAATTCTTCTTTTAATTGGCGTTCAGTGCATAATATTTGCATGGTTCTATGGTTTGGATCATTTAGTTCCTGTTTTGAATGAGGAAGGATTTTTAAAAGTTGGAAAAGTTTGGAAATTCATTATTAAATATCTCCTGCCGATATTTTTGATAGTTATCTGGGTTTTAGGTATTATTAAACTGTTTGGAAGTTCCGAACCCTTTGAAATGATTGTTTACGTGATTATAATTGTTTGCGTTATCCTTGCGGGTTTTGTTTTGACACGGGCTGAATCAAGTAAGTAGTCTCATGGTATATTTATCAATTAAAATCATCATTTTTAGATAATCCAATTAATTAAATGAAAAATAGATATTATATTTCAATGGTTTTTTGATTAATCATTAATTTTAATTAATCGTAAATGTGATTTAAAAAAAAGTAAAAGTATTAGTCAAAATTGACTAATATTCTTCATCATTGTATTTTCTTCTGTACCCAAAAATTAATAATGCAAGAACAATCAATCCAAGCAATATTGGAATTAAGATATTACTAGTCTGAGGATGATCTGTAATACTTTTTGTTATTTCATATGCATTAGATGGGCTTACGGCACCGGCAGCTGAAGGGCTGCTTGAATCTGAATCTGAAGATTGGCTTGTTTTATCTTTACTTTTTGCTGATTCTTCTCCGGTGATACTTGGAGTACTGCTGTTCGTACTGATGAGTTCACCGTTGTTTGAATTAGTAATTACGTCTCCACCTTGAGTATTTGAAGTCATATTACTAGGAACTTTTGAATCAGGCAAGCTAACTCCATTATCTAAAGGTTTGTCGCTTTTATCGACATAAGTACCATTGGCACTTTGCTTTTGGGAGTTCATTTGGTCTTTTGTATAATCCTGCCATTCATCATCATTGTTTGTTTCATGATTGGTATAATCCTCCCAGTTGTCTTTAACCTCTTTGTCTGTTTTATCAACGTTTTCAGATTTGGCATTATTCTTAGTGTGATCATCAACCTTGCTGTTCTTTGTGGAATTTGTGTAGTCATCTAGCTCGGCTTTTGACGTTGAATTTGTATAATCATCAACTCCGCCATTGGTGGTTGAGTTTGTGAAATCATTCATTCCTTCGCCATCGCCGCTTCCCTTTGCTCCGGGAGTATTTTTATCCGGATCAATGTTACTTGGCTTAACCGGTTTGGTTCCGTCTCCTTTATTCATAGGATTTGTATTGTATGTCGGATTTCCACTTTCAGGCTCCACATATTTACCGTCAACAGTATTTGTACGGTTATTGACGTTTTCCGGAGGCACATATGTTGTGTTTTCTCCACCATCAATTGTATTTAAAATTTTAGACCAGTATGTATACTCATTTAAAACGGTATTGTTGTAGAATGTATCTCTCTTATGTTCCTGAGGACCTTCCTTATAACCGTCAAGGGTTTTATCCGGAGCATCTTCTCTTGAAGTAACAAGGAGATTGTTTTTAATGGTTGAATCCACGGAAGATAACAGATAAACTGAGTAAAAACCTTCGCTGAATACAATATTGTTTTCAATGTCAAAAGTATGCTCACCATCGGTTTTTTGCCTGTAACTTATACCGTAAAGATTATCTCCTTCATCTACTGTACCCACACTATGAACTGAAATCCTGTTGTTTGTAATTTTATCATTTGAGTCCTGAACTTCAATTCCTGCAACTAACGCCCATTCATGTTTACCGGCAAGACCTGTAATGTTAATGTCATTGTCATCAATAGTAAGTGTAGTTTCTCCATAAGCATTCTGGGAGTAAATTCCTAAATTCGGACCGTTTGAAATAGAATAGATGTCATTTCTAGTTATATCCACTCCATCCAAAGGACCTTCTAACTGGATTCCATAAGCTGTACCTGCAGCCAATGTGCCTCCAATTGTCATAATGGATATATTATTAGAATCAATGGTCAGATTCCGTAACTGATGTATGTCGATTCCGTAAAGATAATTTGCAGAACCGAGGCTTGTTACAAAATCCTCCATAGACAAGTCATTACCTTTGACAATACCATTATTTGAATTTACAATTCTAATGGCAACTAATGTAGGATATGCACTTATAGGTCTTTTATTGACATCAACGATTATATTGTTATTCGTTAGTTTAAAATTATCACTATATTCAATGCAAAGTCCAGCAACATGATTAACACCGCCAGTATCAAAATTTATGCTTCTAAGCGGGAAATTACTTTCGATAGTGTTGTTATCGATTAATGCATTAGGACATCTTTTTAATTCAATAACATAGTCAGTTCCGGCATTGTTGTTGTGTGCTTCGAAATAAATCGTATTATTTATGAGTTTGATGTTCTTTTTGCCATAGGAACTTATTCCGTATGCAGTAACATCGCGCGGTACAACATAATACATATTTATATTTGAAATGGTTGCGTTATTTCCATTAATGCAGATTCCGCTGTAGTCATTATCTTCATAAGCGCCAGTCAGATTAAATGTCACGTTTGTTATCGTAACATCGTCAGCATCAATTAAAAATACCGTATCCGTAAACAATGTATTATAATTTCCAACTATCGTAGTGTTCTTTGCATTAATATTCAGAGTACCCAAATAATCAAATTCTCCTTGAAATTCCAATGTTTTATTTTCAAAAGATGAATTTAGAGTATTTGTATCATCAAAGTAGTCTTGAATATTATCCTCAGTTATAATGATTGTATCACCAGTAATATTTGCTGCAAGTAATGTAGAATTATCTTCAGCATTAATTGGGCTTATAAACACCATTAAAGTTAATATTACACATAACAGTATAACGCTTTTTGTCTTGATTATTTTCACCTCCGTTTAAGTGGTTATCCTTTTAAAAAGATTTTAAAAAGACATTTGTATTTATGTAAAGTATAGTTTATATAGTTTAACTTTTTTTGACTATTTTTAAAATTAAATTGGTGGTGATGGTTTTTTAGTGGTTTATTCTTTGACTGTGACTGTGTTTGCTATGTTTAGCCCGTTGTGCGTTGATGTTATTATGTATTTGCCCGGCATTAGGTTAATGTTTAGTTTAGCTGTTCCCTCTTCGTTTGTTGTTCTTTCGTAGAATACTCCGTTGATGTTGAATGTTATTTTTTCATCTTTTTGCGGTTGGCCTTGTCCGTTAACCAGTTTTACTTCGAAAGGTTCTTTCGTTCCGTATTTTTTGGTTAAATCCTTTGCCGTTAACGTTGGGAGTACGGTTATTTTATTTGATGCTTGACATCCTTCGTAGTCTGCGGTTATTATGTATGTTCCGGGGTTTAGGTTGATGTTCATTTTAACATGCCCTGTTTCGTTGGTGTATCTTTCGTAGAATACTCCGTTGATGTTGAA
>NZ_FMXB01000021.1:0-36631 GCF_900103415.1 Methanobrevibacter millerae | reverse complement strand
AGTCTTGCTGTGAATTTGGATCCGTCTTTGTAATACATTGTTAAATTGTCACTTTCTATTCTTTCCAAATCATATTTTATGATGTTTAACTGATTGGTTGTTGTAATGTCATTATATTTGGCCGTTATTGTGTAGTTTCCACTTTTAAGGTTTAATGTTAATGTGGCCTGACCATTTGAATCAGTTTTGTTTGTATAGGTTTTATTTTCAATTGTAAATGTTATTTCTTGGTTGGATATTGTTTTATTGTTGTGGTTTGTTAATTTTACGACGTATTTGAAGTCAAAGTTTTCATAGGATTTCACATTGATTCCTTTTAATGTGTAGGTTTCAATGATTTCAAAGTGATTTGTTATTTTCGCATCATTATACCTGGCGTTTATTGTGTAGTTTCCTTTTTCAAGGTTTAAATTCAATATTGCTTGGCCGTTATCGTCAGTTTTATTAATGAACATCTCATTTTCAAATATGAATGTTATTTCAGCATTTTTAATTGGATTTCCGTTATGGTCTGTTAGGTTTACTTTGTATTGGAAATCTCTTTGACTGTAAGCTCGTATATTATTTGCCTGAAGGATATAATCTTCGCTTATTATCGTTAGGTTATTTGTTATTTGAGTATTTTTGTATATTGCTGTTATTGTGTAGTTGTTTGCAGGTAAATTAAGCGTTCTTGATGCTTTTCCTTCTTCATTACTGGTGTTTGTGTATCTTCTGTTATTTATTATGAATGTGATTGTTTTGTTTGTCAGTGGTGTGCCGTCTGTTCTTGTCAAGGTTATTGTGTATGTAAAGTCTGTGTTTTCGTATGCTTTGATGTTTTGGCCAGTTATCTGGTGGTCTTCGATGATTTCCAGATTGTTTGTAGTTGTTGCATTTCTATAATTAACATTTATGGCGTAGTTTCCTTCCTTGAGGCTTAAAGTTAATATGGCTTGACCATTAATATTTGTTTTATTTGTAAATGTTTTATTTTCAATTGAAAATATGATTTCTGCATTTTCCACGAAATTTCCGTTATGATCGGTTAAATTAACTCTGTATGTGAAATTATCTTCTGCATAAGCTTTAATGTCATTACCAATTAATAAGAAGTCTTCAATAATCTCAATGTTATTTTTGGTTGTTGTGTTCCTATAATTAACGGTTATTATATAGTTTCCACCTTTTAAATTGAGGTTTAACACTGCTTGGCCGTTATTATTGGTTGTATTGGTGTAGTTTTCTCCATTGATGTTAAATGCGATTTCTGCGTTTTGGATTGCTTTCCCGTTGTGGTCTGTTAAGTTAACTCTGTAAGTAAAGTTAGTTTCTGAAAACGCTTTAACATCATTTCCTCTTAAAATATAGTCTTCGATTATTTCAAAGGTATTTTCAATAGTTCTATTTTTATATTTAGCTATTATGGTGTAGTTTCCAGTTTCTAAGTTAAATGTTAGCGTTGATTCGCCTTTTGAATTAGTTTTATTTGTAAATGTTTCATTTCCTATAATGTAGGTTATTTCGGCGTTTTCTATTGGATTGTTGTTGTGATTCGTTAATTTTGTTTTATATGTGAAATTGGTTCCACTGTAGGCCTTTACGTCATTCCCTATTAGATGTGAGTCGTCAACGATTATTATATGGTTTGTGTTGTTGACTGTTTTGTATGAGCTTGTTATAGTGTAATTTCCTTCTTTCAGGTTAAAGTTCAGTATTATTTCTCCGTTGTTGTCTGTTTTATTGGTGAATGTCCTGTTTTCAAAGTTGAATGTTATTTCCGCATTAATGATTGGGGTTTCATTGTGGTCAACCAATATTAATGTATATGTGAAATCAATATTTTCATAGGCTTTTGTATCGTTTGCAAGAATAAATGCATCTTCTATGACTTTTATGGTGTTTGTTGCCGCTTTATTTCTGTATTGGGCGATTATTTCATAGCTTCCAACTGGTAAGTTCAGTTCTAATGATACACTTCCATCATTTTCTGTTATTTTGGTGTATGTTTCATTATTAACAGTTATTGTGATTGTCCTGTTTGCTATTCCGTATCCTTCTTCATCGGTTAATGTTATGTAAATTGTTGCGTTTTCTGTATTGTAGAATAATGAATCATAAACAGTTAAATTCAGTAATTCTTCACATTCGTAGGTTAAATAATACATTGAATAATTAAAGTTTTTATCTCCTTGATAATAAATGAATATGTTGTTTTCTGCTTTTGTGAAGTTAATTGGGAATATTATTTGGCTGTTTGTCAAATTAACTTCGTATATGTCCTCATTAATATATATTAATACTAATCCCGTAGTGTTTGGCGTTGTATTAATGTATAATATGTTGTTTTCTATTCTCGCCGTTATGTTGCTTTGCAGTTTCATTACTGTAAATGTGGTTGATGCTGTAGCAGCAGCATATTTCTTGTCTCCCGGAAATGTTACTGTCACGTTGTATATTCCTCCGGTGAGATTTTCTATTTTAACGGTGTTTTCTCCGTTTTTAAGGAATATTATTTGCGTGTAATTGTTAATTGTCAAGTTGGCTTCTCCCGCAACTTCTCCTTTTGGCAGCAATGTAATGTTCAGTATTTCGGTTTCGCCCGCATTAATGTCTGATGCATTGATTTTTAAGTTCGTCATGAATTTATTTACTTTAAATATTGCCGTTGCATTTGTTGATTCATAGTATCTGTTTTCCCAGGTCTCTATTGTTATGTTATATGTTCCTGATGCGAAATTTTTTAGTTTCACTTCAGTTCCGTTTCTTACATAGACAGTTTTCTTTGTTGTCTGGTTGTTTTCATCAGTAATGTACATATATGCTTGTGTTGACACTTCTTCGGGAGATAATGTGACTGTTATGATTCCAATTTCGCCGTAATTGATTTCAGGTATTTCCAAGCTCATATTTGTTGGTCTTTTATGAACCGTGTAGTTTTGATGATGGAATGATTTAAAGTAGTCTTCATCTCCTTCATATCGGATTATCAAGTCATAAGTCTTAGGTATTAATTTGGGAATTGCTATAATTGCTTTTGTATTTTTAATGTCTGTAGTGTATTTTGTTTCATCAATAATAATGGATATTTTTCCTGTTGGCTGGTGTGAATAATTTCCAGTCACGATTATATTAAATACTGCATCATCGCCATAATAAATTTCGGCTGCTTCAACTTCCATTTGACTTTTCTCTTTTCCAACATCAATATCCGCTTTTTGAACATTGTTTTCCAATGCGGCTGTAACTATATAAGATCCTTTAGTTTCGCTCTGGTTAAATTCAACTGTTGCTATTCCGTTAATTAATTTTTTAGTTATAATCTCTCCATTAACGTTAAAAGTAACATATAAGTCAGGCAATTGTGAATAATCAACAGTATTTTTTTCATACATTAATCTCATGATTTCGCTTACGTTTGTTTTTTCTCCAATTTCAAGCATTGAATATTCAGGTTCCAGGCTTATGGTCCAATATCTTGTCACATTCAATGTTCCGTAAATATGATGATTTTTAAATGGGTTTTCTCCATTCCAGGAGTTGTTTTCAAGACATAATGCTCCTCCCCCACGTATACATATGTCCTGAGGTACAGTCTCCAATATTCTTGTATTGTTATTTAAAAAGATACAAGAAGTAATATCTAAAAGCCCTTCACCGGTATTGTAGATATTTCCGGAGCCTATATCATAGTAGATATAATGATAATTTAATTTATCAACTTTATTGTTTTCAAAAATTGTTCTTCTTGCAGTTAACAATCCTTCATTTTGGATTGCTCCCTGAAGTCTTCCTTCATAAGTGACGTGTGTTGTAATATTTGCAATTAATGAATCTTCTAATGTAAGATTTGCTATATTTGCAATTGCCGTTCCGGCTGAGTGTCTGCCCACAGCGTCATCACTTATCAAAGCAATATCTGAAATTACAATTTGTTTAAGTAGCATTGTTCCGTTATTATAGATTGAACCGCCACGGGCTCCCAAATCAATCAATTGCGTTTCTCTAAAAGTGGAATTAATTACAGTTGCATTTCCAAAATTGCAAATGTCTCCGCCTCTGCCGCCATCGCTGCGGTATTTGATGCTGTCAACAATCAAAGAAGATCCGTGGGATGTAGCTTTATTGTATCTGAATGTTGAATTGCTAACCATTAGGTTTCCTGAATTGTATATCGCACCACCGCTTCCAGCATAATTTTCTCTAAAAGTTGAGTTATTAATGTTTAAGGTTCCTGAATTGTATATTGCACCACCTAAAATACTATTCCATCTGTCCCCTACACGATCTTTGTTATTTGTAAAATATGTGTTCGTTATGGTCAAATTTCCGTTATTGTATATGCTGGATTTTGTATTGTCTCTGAATTGGCAGTTATCAATGAAAACGGTTGCATTATCCTTAATTGAAATTGCGACTCCATAATTAGAATTCTTATTAATTGCATTAATAAATTGGAGATTGTTTAGGGTTATTTTATTGATGTTGGATAATGTTAGAATCTGATTTAGATTTTCACCATCAATTATGGTGTTATCAGAACCAATAATGTTGATTATATTTTTGTTTTCAATTTTAAGTTGTGTGTTATTGATTCCTTTGTAAGTTCCATTACTTAAATAAATATTTGAGGTATTATTTGTCAATGAAAGGGCTTTCCCGATTGTTTGAACGGGAGTTTGCCAGCTGTTCCCGTCATAATCATCATTTCCATTATCGCTATCAACGTAGATATTAAAATCGTTACTTTTGCTTAAAGTATTAGTGTCATTGTCCGCTGCATAAATTACTGAAATATTGATTAGTACTATTAAAATTAGCAATATTTCCAATATTTTTTTTAATTTCATAATGTCAATCTCCCAATTGATTTTAATTTATATAAATTTAACTTTATAAATTTTAAGTTTTGTAGAAATAAGGAAAAAATTAATGGTGATGGTTTATTTAGTGCTTATTCTTTGACTGTGACCGTGTTTGCTATGTTTAGCCCGTTGTGCGTTGATGTTATTATGTATTTGCCGGGCATTAGGTTAATGTTTAGTTTAGCTATGCCATCTTCGTTGGTTGTTCTTTCGTAGAATACTCCGTTGATGTTGAATGTTATTTTTTCGTTTGCATATGCTTGTCCTTGTCCGTTAACCAGCATTACTTCAAAAGGTTCTTTCGTTCCGTATTTTTTGGTCAAATCCTTAGCCGTTAACGTTGGGAGTACGGTTATTTTATTTGATGCTTGACATCCTTCGTAGTCTGCGGTTATTATGTAAGTTCCGGGGTTTAAATTAATGTTCATTTTAACATGCCCTGTTTCGTTGGTGTATCTTTCGTAGAATACTCCGTTGATGTTGAACGTTACTTTTTCACCTGCTTTTGCTGTTGTTCCGTCGGATTTTATTATTTTGGGCATGTATTGTGAGTTGTTTTTGTAGTATTTGGTTAAATCCTTGTTTTCCTGTATTTTTGAGATTACCGTAATTGTGTTTGTGTGTTGTTCTGTACTGTTCGGATTTATTGCGGTTATAATATAAGTTCCTGGGTTTAGGTTGATGTTCATTTTAGCTATTCCTTTTTCATTTGTTGTTCTTGTGTATAATACTCCGTTGATGTTGAATTGTATGTCTGTGTTTTTAAGGGCTTCTCCTTTTGTGTTGTAGAATGTTGCGTAGTATTGCGTGTTGTTTTTATGCATTTTGGTGATGTCTGATCCGTTAATTGTTGATTTGATTGTTATTGTGTTTGTTTTTGTAATGTTGTTGTATTTGCTTGTGATGTTGTGTGTTCCGCTGTTGAGGTTTATTGCGATTCTTGCATAGCCTTCATTATCTGTTGTTCTGCTGTAGGTGTTTCCATTAATTATGAATTGCACTGTTTTGTTAATTAATGGCGTGTTATCTTTTAAAAGTCTTGCTGTGAATTTGGATCCGTCTTTGTAATACATTGTTAAATCGTAACTTTCTATTATTTCCAAATCATATTTTATGATATTTAACTGATTTGTTGTTGTAACGTCTGCATATTTGGCTGAAATTGTATAGTTTCCTTCTTTAAGGTTTAATGTTAATGTAGCCTGCCCATTAATGTCTGTTTTGTTAGTGTAGGTTTTATTTTCAATTGTAAATATGATTTCTTCATTTGACATTGTTTTATTGTTGTGGTTTGTTAATTTTACAATGTATCTGAAGTCAAAGTTTTCATAGGATTTCACATTGATTCCTTTTAATGTGTAGGTTTCAATGATTTCAAAGTGATTTGTTATTTTTGCGTTGCCGTAACTGGCTTTTATTGTGTAGTTTCCTTTTTCAAGGTTTAAATTCAATATTGCTTGGCCATTATCATCAGTTTTATTAATAAATGTTTCATTTTCAAGTATAAATATTATTTCAGCATTTTTAACTGGATTTCCGTTATTATCGGTTAGATTTACTTTGTATTGGAAATCTCTTTGACTGTAAGCTCGTATATTATTTGCCTGAAGGACATAATCTTCACTTATTATTGTTAAATTATTTTTTATTGAGGTGTTTTTGTATATTGAGGTTATTGTGTAGTTGTTTGCAGGTAAATTTAATGTTCTTGAAGCTTTTCCTTCTTCATTCGTTGTGTTAGTGTATCTTCTGTTGTTTATTATGAATGTGATTGTTTTGTTTGTCAGTGGTGTGCCGTCTGTTCTTGTAAGTGTTATTGTGTATGTGAAGTCTGTGTTTTCGTATGCTTTGATGTTTTGACCAGTTATCTGGTGGTCTTCGTTGATTTCCAGATTGTTTGTGGTTGTTGTATTTTTGTATGTTGCTTTTATTGTGTAGTTTCCTTCTTCTAGGCTTAAAGTTAATGTGGCTTGACCGTTGTCATTTGTTTTATTTGTAAATGTTTTATTTTCAATTGAAAATATGATTTCAGCATTTTTAACTGGATTTCCGTTATGGTCGGTTAAATTAACTTTGTATGTGAAGTTATCTTCTGCATAAGCTTTAACGTCATTACCAATTAATAAGAAGTCTTCAACAATCTCAATGTTATTTGTGGTTGATGTGCTTCTGTAATTAACGGTTATTATATAGTTTCCACCTTTTAAATTGAGGTTTAACACTGCTTGGCCGTTATTATTGGTTGTATTGATATGGTTTTCTCCATTGATGTTAAATGTGATTTCTGCGTTTTGGATTGCTTTTCCATTATGGTCGGTTAAATTAACTCTGTAGGCGAAATTGGTTTCGGAATATGCTTTAACATCATTACCTCTTAAAATATAGTCTTCGATTATTTCAAAGGTATTTTCAATTGTCCTGTTTTTATATTGGGCAGTTATTGTGTAGATTCCAGTTTCTAAGTTAAATGTTAATGTTGATTCACCTTTTGAATTAGTTTTATTTGTAAATGTTTCATTTCCTATTGTGAATGTTATTGTTGCGTTTTCTATTGGATTGTTGTTGTGGTCAGTTAATTTTGTTTTATATGTGAAATTGGTTCCTGAATAGGCTTTAATGTCATTTCCCATTAGATGTGAGTCGTCAACGATTATTATCTGGTTTGTGTGGTTGACTGATTTGTAGGAGCTTGTTATTGTGTAGTTTCCTTCTTTCAGGTTAAAGTTCAGTGTTATTTTTCCGCTGTTGTCCGTTTTATTTGAAAATGTCCTGTTTTCAAAGTTGAATGTTATTTCAGCATTTTTTATCGGGTTTTCATTGTGGTCGACCAATATTAATGTATATGTGAAATCAACATTTTCGTAGGCTTTTGTATCATTTGCAAGAATAAATGCGTCTTCTATGACTTTTATGGTGTTTGTGGTAGTTTTGTTTCTGTATTGGGAGGTTATTTCATAGCTTCCAACTAGCAAGTCCAGTTCTAATTCTACACTTCCATCATTTCTGGTTATTCTGGTGTATGTTTCATTATTAACGGTTATTGTGATTGTCCTGTTTGCTATTCCATATCCTTCCTCATCCGTTAATGTAATATATATCGTTGCGTTTTCTGTATTGTAGAATAATGAGTCGTATCCAGTTAGGTTCAGTAATTCTTCACATTCATAGGTTAAATTACACATTGAATAATTAAAGTTTTTATCTCCCTGATAATAAATGAAAATATTGTTTTCCGCTTTTGTGAAATTAATTGGCAATATTATCTGGCTGTTTGTCAAATTAACTTCGTATATGTCATCATTAATGTATATTAACACCAGTCCGGTCGTGTTTGGGGTTGCATTAATGTATAGTATATTGTTTTCTATTCTTGCAGTAATGTTACTCTGTAATTTTATTACAGTGAATGTGCATGTTGCTGTGGATGCTGTGTATTTTTTATCTCCCGGAAATGTTACTGTTACGTTGTATATCCCTCCAGCGAGATTTTCTATTTTAACGGTGTTTTGTCCGTTTTTAAGGAATATTATTTGTGTGTAGTTGTTTATTGTCAGGTTGGCTTCTCCTGCAACTTCTCCTATTGGCAGCAATGTAATGTTCAGTATTTCGGTTTCGCCCGCATTAATGTCTGATGCATTGATTGTTATGTTAGTCAGGTATTTGTTTACTTTAAATATTGCCGTTGCATTTGAAGGCAAATAATATGAATTTTCCCACATTTCTAAAGTTAAATTGTATTCTCCTGCAGCATAGTTTTTAAGTTTCAATTCCGTACCGTTTCTTATGTAAACTGTTTTTCTTGTTGTTTGGTTGTTTTCATCAGTAATATGTAAGTATGCTTGCGTTGAAACTGTTTCGGGTGTTAAAGTGACTTTTAATATTCCAATTCCGCCATAGTAAATTTCATCTATTGAAATGTTCATGTTTGTTGGTCTTTTAGACACTGTAAAATTCTGGTAATGGAATGATTTGCAGTAATCCTCATCTCCTTCGTATCTGACTTTCACATTATATGTATCAGGTTTCAATTTTGAAATGATTAGTTTAGCTTTTCCGTTTTTTATTTCTGTGGTATATGTTTGCTTATCAATAATTACAGACACCTTTCCGGTTGGCTGATGTGTTAGATTGCCTGAAACATTAATATAAAATATTGCATCATCTCCATAGAAGATATCATTTGCTTTAACATCCATTTGTGAATAATTCTTGCCCACATCAATATCTACAGATACTGAGCAGTTTCCAAGAATTACACTTGCAGTGTATGATCCTTTTTTATCACTTTGATTGAATTCGACTGTTGCCTTTCCGTCAATTAGCTTTTTCACTATTTCCTGTCCGTTCACTTTAAATGTAACATAAATGTCAGGCAGCAAGTCGTAGTTTTTATAAAATTTGCCGTTGTCCAGTTTTAATGTGGCGGTTATGTTTGTTTTTTCACCGATTTTAAGCGCACTGTATTCTGGCTCTAAATCCAAAATAAAAAAGTTATTAACATCAAAATTAGTATATATCTCAAAAGGATTGGAATTGAAATCAAAATAGTTATAATTCATATTGATGGTGCCGGCATTATTATAAGCGTAAGCAAAAGGATCGTTTCTTTCTTCGTACCAATGATAAGGTTCATCTATTCCGGTTTCCAAAAATAGATTATGCGTTGCAATCATGTTTCCCCAATTGTAAATATTATATGATCCGGAAACAAAGGAATATTTATCGTCAGGTTTGTTATTGTAAAAGACACATCGCTCTATTTCCATATTTCCTCCGTTCTGAACAACTCCATGATATGTCTCTGGCCAGCTGCCGTCATATTCGACCCTATTATTTTTAATCGTTGAATTTATTAGTTTACAGTTTCCTCCATCATGGTTATGTATGACTCCAAGTGATCCGAGTGAATAACTCTTATCATTGTTTTCATCGAATACGGAGTTTGTAATTATTATTTCATTTTCATTATAGATGGAATATCCCTGTGTGAATGCAGTAGATAATCTGCTTGTAATATTGTCTAGTGTTGCATTTCCGACATTGTAAATTGCTCCGCCCCATTCAGCTTCTGTTTTTATTATTTTAGTGTCTTTAATGTTTAATGTTCCATAATTTGCAATTGCACCGCCGCGCAAAATTGGGTTGACATTTGACCATAACTCTTCGTAATTAACTCCAATGTTTTCAAAATAGGAATTTTCAATTGAACAGTTGCCTGAATTGTATATTGGACCGTTTTTGGCTTGAACTTTTGTAATTCTTGACCAGAATGCATCATAATATAGGTCTTTTATTGTAGTATTTCTTAAAATAAATTCATTTGTATTGTAAACTATTAAACCTTCGGGTTGTCCGCTGTAAGTGATATTGTATTCTTTGCTTTTTGTGTCGATTTCAATATTAATTCCATCAGCATATATATTTTCAATAACTGAATTTTCAACCCTTAATTTGCCTGTATTGTTTATTAATCTTCCCGTAATCTTTGTAAAGTTAGTATTTAAGATATTTGTTTCGTTTAAATTGTAAATCATTCCTTCTTTTTTCACAATGCTTTGATTATTGAATGTTATTTGATTGGGGGTGGTGATATTGTTAAATCTGGAGTTATCAATGGTTAATGTTCCAGTATTGTATATTACTCCCTTGTTTTGATAATAGGGGGTTAGTGAATTAATGTTTTTGTTTGTGTATATTGATTTAATATTTTCAAAAGTTGAGTCAATTATTTTAAGATTTCCCGTATTATTTATAGCATTTTCCCATAAATCCTCAAATGTGCAGTTTTCAAGGATTAAATTCCCGTTATTAATGATGGTATATGATACCGTATTTGTAAATCTCAAATTCTTAAGTGTAACATTATTATTGATTATAAACAGGTTTCCATTTCCGTTTCCCTGTATTATCGTATCTTCACCAATTATTGAAATTGATCTATTAATGGTTATGGGTGAGAAATTGTATGGTGCAATTAACTGTTCATTGTCTATATTAATTGTTGTGTTATCCTGTGAAGTTTCAATTATGTCTCTAAGTGAATCCAGTGAATTATCTGGAATTGTATCTGTATAAATGGTATCATTTAGGTCAGTTTCTATTGCATTTGCACTATTCATAAATAATAATATGCAAAATATTAATAATATCGGAAAAATCCTTTTAATTTTCATATTCAAATCCTCAACTTTACTTTTTTTAAAATTGTTTTACATTATGTAAAATAGAATTTATATAATTTAGGTATTTTTGAGGATTTATAAAATAAAATTGTTGGTGATGGTTCTTTTTGTGTTTATTCTTTGACTGTGACTGTGTTTGCTATGTTTAGTCCGTTGTGTGTTGATGTTATTATGTATTTGCCGGGCATTAGGTTGATGTTTAGTTTAGCTATTCCTTGTTCGTTGGTTGTTCTTTCGTAGAATACTCCGTTGATGTTGAATGTTATTTTTTCGTTTGCATATACTTGTCCTTGTCCATTAACCAGCTTTACTTCGAAAGGTTCTTTCGTTCCGTATTTTTTGGTTAAATCCTTAGCCGTTAACGTTGGGAGTACGGTTATTTTATTTGATGCTTGACATCCTTCGTAGTCTGCAGTAATAATGTATTCTCCAGGGTTTAAGTTAATGTTCATTTTAACATGGCCTGTTTCGTTGGTGTATCTTTCGTAGAATACTCCGTTGATGTTGAACGTTACTTTTTCACCGGCTTTTGCTGTTGTTCCGTCGGTTTTTATGATTTTAGCCACATATTGTGAGCCGTTTTTATAGTATTTGGTTAAATCATTGTTTTCCTGTATTTTTGAGATTACTGTAATCGTGTTTGTGTGTTGTTCTGTACTGTTCGGATTTATTGCGGTTATTATGTATTCTCCAGGATTTAGGTTGATGTTCATTTTAGCTATTCCCCGTTCGTTGGTTGTTCTTGTGTATAATACTCCGTTGATATTGAATTGAACATCGGTATTTTTAAGGGCTTCTCCTTTGGTGTTGTAGAATGTTGCATAGTATTGCGTGTCGTTTTTATGCATTTTTACAATGTCTGAACCGTTTATTGTTGATTTGATTGTTATCGTGTTTGTTTTTGTAATGTTATTGTATTTGCTTGTGATATTATGTGTTCCGCTGTTGAGGTTTATTGCGATTCTTGCATAACCTTCATTATCGGTTGTTCTGCTGTATGTGTTTCCATTAATTATAAATTGTACAGTTTTGTTAATTAATGGGGTACTATCTTTTAAAAGTCTTGCTGTGAATTTAGATCCGTCTTTGTAATACATTGTTAAATCGTCACTTTCCATTATTTCCAAATCATATTTTATGATGTTTAACTGATTGGTTGTTGTGGTGTCTGCATATTTGGTCGTTATTGTGTAGTTTCCTTCTTTAAGGTTCAATGTTAATGTGGCTTGCCCATTAATGTCTGTTTTGTTAGTGTATGTTTTATTTTCAATCGTAAATGTTATTTCTTCGTTTGACATTGTTTTATTGTTGTGGTTTGTTAATTTTACACTGTATTTGAAGTCAAAGTTTTCGTAGGATTTCACATTGATTCCTTTTAATGTGTAGGTTTCAATGATTTCAAAGTGATTTGTTATTTTCGCATCATTATACCTGGCGTTTATTGTGTAGTTTCCTTTTTCAAGGTTTAAGTTTAATATTGCTTGACCGTTATCATTTGTCTTGTTTGAATAGGTTAAGTTATCCATTTTAAATGTTATTTCAGCATTTTTAACTGGATTTCCGTTGTGGTCGGTTAGGTTTACTTTGTATTGGAAATCTCTTTGACTGTAAGCTCGTATATTATTTGCCTGAAGGACGTAATCTTCGCTTATTATCGTTAGATTATTTGTTATTTGTGTGTTTTTGTATATTGCTGTTATTGTGTAGTTGTTTGCAGGTAAATTAAGCGTTCTTGAAGCTTTTCCTTCTTCATTTGTCACGTTTGTGTATCTTCTGTTGTTTATTATGAATGTGATTGTTTTGTTTGTCAGTGGCGTACCGTCTGTTCTTGTAAGCGTTATTGTGTATGTGAAATCTGTGTTTTCGTAGGCTTTGATGTTTTGACCAGTTATTTGATGGTCTTCTATGATTTCCAGATTGTTTGTGGTCGTTGTATTTTTGTAGGTTGCAGTTATTGTGTAGTTTCCTTCCTTGAGGCTTAAAGTTAATGTGGCTTGACCATTATCATCGGTTTTATTTAGATAAGTCATGTTATTGATTGTGAAGTTGATTTCTGCATTGGTTATCGTTTTTCCATTATGGTCTGTTAAATTAACTCTGTAAGTGATGTTATCTTCTGCATAAGCTTTAACATCATTACCAATTAATAAGAAGTCTTCTACAATCTCAATGTTATTTGTGGTTGTCGTGTTTCTGTAATTAATGGTTATTATATAGTTTCCACCTTTTAAATTGAGGTTTAACACTGCTTGGCCGTTATTGTTTGTTGTATTGGTGTAGTTTTCTCCATTGATGTTAAATGTGATTTCTGCATTTTTGATTGCTTTTCCATTATGGTCTGTTAAATTAACTCTGTAAGTGAAATCAGTTTCTGAAAATGCTTTAACGTCATTTCCTCTTAATATATAATCTTCGATTATTTCAAAAGTATTTTCAATTGTTCTGTTTTTATATTGGGCAGTTATTGTGTAGTTTCCAGTTTCTAAGTTAAATATTAGCGTTGATTCGCCTTTTGAATTAGTTTTATTTATAAATGTTTCATTTCCTATTGTGAATGTTATTGTTGCGTTTTCAATTGGATTGTTGTTGTGGTCAGTTAATTTTGTTTTATATGTGAAATTTGTTCCTGAATAGGCTCTAACATCATTTCCCATTAGATGTGAGTCATCAACGATAATTATTTGATTTGTGTGGTTGACTGTTTTATAGGAACTTGTTATTGTGTAGTTTCCTTCTTTCAGGTTAAAATTCAGTGTTATTTTCCCGTTCGTGTCTGTTTTATTGGTGAATGTTTTGTTTTCAAAGTTGAATGTTATTTCTGCATTAATGATTGGTGTTTCATTGTGGTCAACCAATATTAATGTATATGTGAAATCAACATTTTCATAGGCTTTTGTATCGTTTCCTAGGATAAATGCGTCTTCTATGACTTTTATTGTGTTTGTTGCCGTTTTGTTTCTGTATTGTGCGGTTATTTCATATGTTCCAACTGGCAAGTCTAGTTCTAATTCTACACTTCCATCATTTTCTGTTATTCTGGTGTATGTTTCATTATTAACGGTTATCGTGATTGTTCTGTTTGCTATTCCATATCCTTCCTCATCCGTTAATGTAATATAGATTGTTGCGTTTTCAGTATTATAGAATAATGAATCATATCCAGTTAAATTCAGTAATTCTTCACATTCATAGGTTAAATTACACATTGAATAATTAAAGTTTTTATCTCCCTGATAATAAATGAATATGTTGTTTTCTGCTTTTGTGAAGTTAATTGGGAATACTATTTGGCTGTTTGTCAAATTAACTTCGTATATGTCATCATTAATGTATATTAACACCAGTCCGGTTGTGTTTGGGGTTGCATTAATGTATAGTATGTTGTTTTCTATTTTTGCAGTAATGTTGCTTTGCTGTTTTATTACGGTGAATGTTGTTGTTGCAGTGGATGCAGCGTATTTTTTATCTCCAGGGAATGTTACGGTTACGTTGTATATTCCTCCGGTGAGATTTTCTATTGTTATTGTGTTTTCTCCGTTTTTAAGGAATATTATTTGTGTGTAATTGTTTATCGTCAGGTTGGCTTCTCCAGCAACCTCTCCTTTAGGTGTTAATGTGATTATTAATTTTTGTATTTCACCGGCATTAATGTCAGTTGCATTAATAGTTAAGTTTGTCAGGTATTTGTTTACTTTAAATATTGCTGTTGCATTGGCTGATTCATAGTATCTGTTTTCCCAGGTGCTTATTGTTATGTTATATTCTCCGGCTGCGAAGTTTTTAAGTTTCAGTTCAGTACTGTTTCTTACATAGACGGTTTTTCTTGTTGTTTGGTTGTTTTCATCTGTAATGTACATGTATGCCTGTGTTGAAACTTTTTCAGGGGATAATGTTACTTTTATTATTCCAATTTCGCCATAATTAATCTCATTCAAGGTAATGTTCATGCTTGTTGGCTGTTTGTGGACAGTGTAATTATGGTGATAAAATGACTTGAAATAGTCTTCATCTCCTTCATATCTGATTATTAGGTCATACGTTTCCGGGATTAATCCGGGTATTGTTAATTCTGCTTTTGTATTTTTAATATTTGTTGTGTATTTTGTTCCGTCTATGATTACTGAGATTTTTCCTGTTGGTTGGTGCGTTAAATTTCCTGTTACTGTCATATAAAATGTCGCATCATCAGGGTATGTTATTTCTTCTGCTTTCACGTCCATTTGTGAGTAGTTTTTACCGATATCTATTTCAACTTCTTTGATGCAGTATCCTAATCTTGCAGCTATATTGTATAATCCTTTTTCTTGTGTTTTGTTGAATTCTATGCTTGCTTTTCCATTTATTAATGGGACATAGATTATTTGTTTTTCATTGTTTCCGGTTATTGTGAATTCGACGGTCATGTTTGGGAGTAAATCGTAGTTTTCGTAGTATTTTCCATTGTCCAGTTTCAATGTTGTTGTGATGTTTACTTTTTCTCCGATTTGAAGTGGGTAGTATTCCTGTTCTACATCAAAAACAAAATAATGGCCAACAGGGGCTGTTGAGAAATGATTATATGGGTCTTCATTTGTGTCAAAGTAGTTATAACTGATATCTGTTTCTCCAGCTTCATTAATTATGAATATAATAATGTTTTTGGTTGCATGTCCCCACCTATCATATTTTGGCGTTGTGTTTGTGTTTATGAATAGGTTGTGGTATATTTTTATTTTTCCATTATTGTGGATACCCCATGTTCCTGAGCCACTATCTGCTTCATAATTTTTAAAATCAAGAGTATTTCTTTCAAAAATCATATTTCCTTCATTTGCTATTATTCCAAAATGTGATTTAAGTTTACAGTCGATAAAAGACGAATTGTATATTGTTGCATTTTTTTCTTCGTGATTAAATATTATTCCAAATGAGCCAGAACATTTCTCGAAAAGTGTTGAATCAACATTTAATGTTCCATCATTGCATATGGCTCCTCCATCATATGCATCACTATTATTTATTATTGATTTGGATATGTTTAATTCACCTTTGTTGTATATTGATCCTTTCGTTATATAGCCATTAGATGTTTTATTGATTGTTGTATTTTCTATGTTTAGTTTGCCTGAATTGTAAATTGCACACCCCCGGGTATCTGAGTAAGATATATCAACTCTACTATCGTTTAAGTAAGAATTTGTGATATTCATATTGCCGTCATTTACCATTACTCCTCCTATTAATTCTATTTTTATATTGTTGGTAGTTATTTTATTAATAGTCGCATTGCCTGAATTGTATATTGCTCCAGCAGATGTTGCAGTTAAACTTTTAAATGAGCTTTCTGTAATGTATAGTCTTCCTTCATTGTTTATTGCACTAGCTTTTGTTAAAAAGCTTGTTGCCATGGTACCATATACTCCATATATTTCATAAGGATTGGTTGTATAAAATAATATATAATTCAAATTTGTAATAGGGGTGCTTATAGTTTTTTTCCCAACCCAAGTGGTGTTTTCAAAATTGCAATTTGAGATATTAATTTCGCCCAGATTATCTATTAATCCGGTAAGAGTGATTGGATCATAAGTTTTAAGGTAGGATGAAATTAATTCATAATTCCGGAGCTTTTTATTTAAAGTAGTTGTTTTTAGTATTGGCAATTCAATATCGGTATTTGTAATATTTGTATTTTTAAGAAGCATATTTCCATTATTGTAGATTATTTTGGTGGATACTTCATTAAAAATACTATTGTCCATTTTTAAAGCGGAATTTTCTAAATTATAAATTAAATAACTTGAGTTTACTATTTGATCGTCTAATTCAATATATCTGGGTAATTTAATGTTTGTAAAAGTTGTGTTTTTTATTTCAATTGTGTTTTGATTATTAATTAAAGTAAATGTGTTGTGGTTTATCTTCATTTCATTGAATGTTTTTATCCCATCAATATCCTTAAATGTTGAGTTGATTATTTTAAGATTACCTGCATTATTAATTATTTTAGCATTTGTTTGTGTAAAAATACAGTTTTCTAATGTACAATCAGCGTTTTTAATATTTAACATATAGTCTGAAGCATTTTTAAAATTAATATTGGATAATTTTGCATTTGATACGATTTCAAATATTTCGGGGGTTTCTAAAGCATTAATTGTTACATTATTTCCAATTATTGAAATGTTCTTATTGATGCTTATTTTTGAATTAATGTAAAATTCCATGTTATTTAAATAGATTATTCCATTATCTTCCACTAATTCAAGCGCTTTTTTCAAAGATTCTTCATTGTTTAACCAAGATGAATTTGAAGTGTATTCTTTGTTGTTATTTATGATTCTGATTGAGTTTTCATTTAAATTGGTTAATTGAGGCTTTTTTGAACCATGAAAAACAAGAACATTTGAAGAAAAACTGCATAATCTTAATCTTAAATCTGCAGTATAGTCTTTTAACTTGTATTTGAATGATGTTGTAAATGCATAATTTGATTCTACAGCATACCATGAGGAATCATTAGGGTCTGTTGGATAATTTGTATTTGAAACAGTATTTTCCGGAATTATTCCAATTATTTTATCATTTTCTTGTATTTTTAAGGGATATCTTTCTAAAGTAAAGATATTGCTGCATATGGTTCCATTAAACTTTACGTTAATTGTCACATAATTATTTGCATCAATATCTCCTACATCAATATTGAACTCTTCTATTACAATTGCAGGCTCCTTATATGGGCCATGATATACTCCAGAGACAAAGTAGTCTATAGATGGATCTTCGCTAAAGTCATAGTAGTCACTATCATTATATTCAAAATTGCCATCGTCTATGTATTGGCCGCTACTAGCATAAATTTCATCATTAAAGTCGTCAGTATTGCTTATTTCAAGAGGAACATTTGATTTGTCAATACTTTGGTTTGTATTTAATTCAATTGCATTTATTGGTGATAAAAATATCATTAATGCAAGTATTAAAATTGATATAAGTATTATTCTTTGTTTAAAACTCATTTTTTTCAACTCAAATTATTTTTTTAAAATTGTTTTAATGTATGTCAAATATAGTTTAAATAATTTAAGTCATTTGTGAAAAATAAAATTGTCGGTGATGGTTCTTTTTGTGTTTATTCTTTGACTGTGACTGTGTTTGCTATGTTTAGCCCGTTGTGTGTGGAGGTTATTATGTATTTGCCGGGCATTAGGTTTATGTTTAGTTTAGCTATTCCCTCATCGTTGGTTGTTCTTTCGTAGAATACTCCGTTGATGTTGAATGTTATTTTTTCGTTTGTGTATGCTTTTCCTTGTCCGTTAACCAGTTTTACTTCGAAAGGTTCTTTCGTTCCGTATTTTTTGGTTAAATCCTTAGCCGTTAACGTTGGGAGTACGGTTATTTTATTTGATGCTTGACATCCTTCGTAGTCTGCAGTAATAATGTATTCTCCCGGGTTTAGGTTGATGTTCATTTTAACATGGCCTGTTTCGTTGGTGTATCTTTCATAAAATACTCCGTTGATGTTGAACGTTACTTTTTCACCTGCTTTTGCTGTTGTTCCGTCGGTTTTTATGATTTTAGCCACATATTGTGAGTTGTTTTTGTAGTATTTGGTTAAATCATTGTTTTCCTGTATTTTTGAGATTACTGTAATTGTGTTTGTGTGTTGTTCTGTGCTGTTAGGGTTTATTGCGGTTATTATGTATTTTCCTGGGTTTAGGTTGATGTTCATTTTAGCTATTCCCTGTTCGTTGGTTGTTCTTGTGTATAATACTCCGTTTATGTTGAATTGTATGTCTATGTTTTTGAGTGGTTCTCCTTTGGTGTTGTAGAATGTTGCATAGTATTGTGTGTCGTTTTTATGCATTTTTACAATGTCTGAACCGTTTATTGTTGATTTGATTGTTATTGTGTTTGTTTTTGTAATGTTCTTGTATTTGCTTGTGATATTGTGTGTTCCGCTGTTGAGGTTTATTGCGATTCTTGCATTACCTTCATTATCTGTTGTTCTGCTGTAAGTGTTTCCATTAATTATGAATTGCACTGTTTTGTTAATTAATGCCGTGTTATCTTTCATGAGTCTTGCTGTGAATTTGGATCCGTCTTTGTAATACATTGTTAAATCGTCACTTTCTATTCTTTCCAAATCATATTTTATGATATTTAACTGATTAGTTGTTGTAATGTCCTGATATTTGGCTGAAATTGTATAGTTTCCTTCTTTAAGGTTCAATGTTAATGTGGCCTGACCATTTGAATCAGTTTTGTTTGTATAGGTTTTATTTTCAATTGTAAATACTATTTCTTGGTTGGATATTGTTTTATTGTTGTGGTCTGTTAATTTTACAGTGTATCTGAAGTCAAAGTTTTCGTAGGATTTCACATTGATTCCTTTTAATGTGTAGGTTTCAATGATTTCAAAGTGATTTGTTATTTTCGCATCATTATACCTGGCGTTTATTGTGTAGTTTCCTTTTTCAAGGTTTAAGTTTAATATTGCTTGACCGTTATCATTTGTCTTGTTTGAATAGGTTAAGTTATCCATTTTAAATGTTATTTCAGCATTTTTAACTGGATTTCCGTTGTGGTCGGTTAGGTTTACTTTGTATTGGAAATCTCTTTGACTGTAAGCTCGTATATTATTTGCCTGAAGGACATAATCTTCACTTATTATCGTTAGATTATTTGTTATTTGGGTGTTTTTGTATATTGCAGTTATTGTGTAGTTGTTTGCAGGTAAATTAAGCGTTCTTGAAGCTTTTCCTTCTTCATTCGTTGTGTTAGTGTATCTTCTGTTGTTTATTATGAAGGTTATTGTTTTGTTTATTAGCGGTGTACCATCCGTTCTTGTAAGTGTTATGGTGTATGTGAAATCTGTGTTTTCGTATGCTTTGATGTTTTGACCAGTTATCTGGTGGTCTTCAATGATTTCCAGATTGTTTGTGGTCGTTGTATTTTTATAAGCCGCAGTTATTGTGTAATTTCCTTCCTTGAGGCTTAAAGTTAATATTGCTTGACCATTAGCATTTGTTTTATTTGTAAATGTTTTATTTTCAATTGAAAATATGATTTCTGCACCTTTCACGAAATTTCCGTTATGGTCGGTTAAATTAACTCTGTATGTGAAATTATATTCCGCATAAGCTTTAACATCATTACCAATTAATAAGAAGTCTTCAACAATCTCAATGTTATTTGTGGTTGATGTGTTTCTGTAATTAACGGTTATTATATAGTTTCCACCTTTTAAATTGAGGTTTAACACAGCTTGGCCGTTATTATTGGTCGTATTCGTGTAGTTTTCTCCATTGATATTGAATGTGATTTCTGCGTTTTGGATTGTTTTCCCGTTGTGGTCTGTTAAGTTAACTCTGTAAGTAAAGTTAGTTTCTGAAAACGCTTTAACATCATTTCCTCTTAAAATATAGTCTTCGATTATTTCAAAGGTATTTTCAATAGTTCTATTTTTATATTTAGCTATTATAGTGTAGTTTCCAGTTTCTAAGTTAAATGTTAGTGTTGATTCTCCTTTATCGTTTGTCGTATTAGTAAATGTTTCATTTCCAATAGTGTAAGTTATTTCGGCGTTTTCTATTGGATTGTTGTTGTGGTCAGTTAATTTTGTTTTATATGTAAAATTGGTTCCTGAATAGGCTTTAACGTCATTTCCCATTAGATGTGAGTCGTCAACGATTATTATCTGGTTTGTGTGGTTGACTGTTTTGTATGAGCTTGTTATGGTGTAGTTTCCTTCTTTCAGGTTAAAGTTCAGTGTTATTTTTCCGCTGTTGTCTGTTTTATTGGTGAATGTCCTGTTTTCAAAGTTGAATGTGATTTCAGCGTTAATGATTGGTGTTTCATTGTGGTCGACCAATATTAATGTATATGTGAAATCAACATTTTCATAGGCTTTTGTATCGTTTCCTAGGATAAATGCATCTTCTATAACTTTAATGTTATTTTTTGTTGTTTTGTTTCTGTATTGTGCGGTTATTTCATAGCTTCCCACCGGTAAGTCTAGTTCTAATTCTACACTTCCATCATTTCCGGTTATTCTGGTGTATGTTTCATTATTAACCGCTATTGTGATTGTTTTGTTTGCTATTCCATATCCTTCCTCATCCGTTAATGTAATATATATTGTTGCATTCTCTGTATTGTAGAATAATGAATCATATCCAGTTAAATTCAATAATTCTTCACATTCGTATGTTAAATTTGTCATTGAGTAATTGTAGTATCCATCTCCTTGATAATAAATGAATATATTGTTTTCCGCTTTTGTGAAGTTAATTGGCAATATTATTTGGCTGTTTGTCAAATTAACTTCATAAATGTCATCATTAATGTATATTAACACCAGTCCGGTTGTGTTTGGGGTTGCATTAATGTATAGTATGTTGTTTTCTATTTTTGCAGTAATGTTACTTTGAAGTTTTATTACAGTGAATGTTGTTGTTGCAGTGAATGCTGCATATTTTTTATCTCCAGGAAATGTCACTGTCACGTTGTATATTCCTCCACTGAGATTTTTTATTGTTATTGTATTTTCTCCGTTTTTAAGGAAAATTATTTGCGTGTAATTGTTTATCGTGAGGTTAGCTTCTCCAGCTACCTCTCCTTTCGGCAGCAAGGTAATTATTAATTTTTGTATTTCGCCGGCATTAATGTCAGTTGCATTAATTGTGAGATTTGTCAGGTATTTGTTTACTTTAAATACTGCTGTAGCATTAGCTGATTCATAGTATCTGTTTTCCCAGGTCTCTATTGTTATGTTGTATTCTCCGGCTGCGAAGTTTTTAAGTTTCAGTTCTGTCCCGTTTCTTACATAGACTGTTTTTCTTGTTGTTTGGTTGTTTTCATCAATGATATAAAGATATGCTTGTGTTGAGACTTTTTCCGGTGATAATGTAACTTTCACTATTCCTATTTCGCCATAGTTAATTTCATCTATTGATATGTTCATGCTTGTTGGCTGTTTGTGGACAGTGTAGTTATGGTGGTAAAATGACTTGAAATAGTCTTCATCCCCTTCGTAACGGATTATTAAGTCATATGTATTTGGAATTAATCCAGGAATTGTTAGTTGAGCTTTTGTATTTTTAATATTTGTTGTGTATTTTGTTCCATCCACTATTACTGAGATTTTTCCTGTTGGTTGATGCGTTAAGTTTCCTGTAACGGTCATGTAGAATGTTGCATTTTCTGGATATGTGATTTCTTCTGCTTTCACGTCCATTTGTGAGTAGTTTTTGCCGATGTCTATTTCAACTTCTTTGATGCAGTATCCTATTCTTGCTGTTACATCGTATGATCCTTTGGCTTCTGTTTTATTGAATTCTATGCTTGCTTTTCCATTTACCAATGGGGCATAGATTATTTGTTTTTCATTGTTTCCAGTTATTGTGAATTCGACGGTCATGTTTGGGAGTAATTCGTAGTTTTCATAGTATTTTCCATTGTCCAGTTTCAATGTTGTTGTGATATTTATTTTTTCTCCGATTTGAAGTGGGTAGTATTCCTGTTCTACATCAAAAACAAAATAATGGCCAACAGGGGCTGTTGAGAAATGATTATATGGGTCCTCATTCGTGTCAAAGTAGTTATAAGCAACATCTGTTTCTCCACCTTCATTAATTATGAATATGACAATGTTTTTTGATTCATCTCCCCATCTATCAACTATTGTTGTCGTGTTAGTGTTTATGAATAGATTGTGGTATATTTTTATTTTTCCATTATTGTGGATACCCCATGTTCCTGAACCGCTATCTGCTTTATAATTTTTAAAGTCAATAATATTTCTTTCAAATAGCATATTTCCTTCGTTTAGAATTATTCCCACATATCTTGCAGGATAACTTTGATCTAATCCAATTTTACAATTTATAAAAGATGAATTATATATCGTAGCATTTCTATTTTCTTTATTGTCGATAACTCCATATGAACCGGAACATTCTTCAAAAAGTGTTGAATTAACATTCAATGTTCCGTCATTGAATATTGCTCCCCCTTTATCATATGCACTACTTCCGATTATAGCAGAATGACTAATATTTAATTCTCCTTCATTGAATATTGCTCCGCCTCTCATGTTTGATGCATGAGTTTTATTTATAATGGTGTTTTCTATTATTAATTCACCATTATTATAAATTGTACCTCCGGCGAGTTGTGTATGGGTAATATCTAAAATACTATTGTTAAAATATGAATTTTTAATATTCATTTCTCCTTTTGTTATTATTGCTCCGCCGGTTCCCCAAAATGCCTGTATATTATTAGTATTTAATCCGTCAATAGTCGCATTTCCTGTATTATATATCGCTCCGGCCGATGTTGCTACCGCATTTTCAATATTGGTTTGTGTTAACACTAATTTTCCAGTATTGTAGATTATTCCGCCTTCAAACTCATTGTTTGTTTTGACTTTCCTAAGATAAATTGTATAATCTTTATTGTTAACAAAATAATCGAATTTAGCATAGCCTTCAGTATAAGATCTAAAACGGTTAGCTTTCAGGGAAATATTTGTAAAATTAGAATTATTAATGCTTATTAAGTTGCTTGAATAAATCGGGCCTGTTGTCACTTCATCGTCCCATCTTAATTTATATGAATAGACTCTTGAAGTTTGTAAAATGGTCTCTTTATCAGGTATTATCTCGAGATTTGGGGTTTGCACATTTATTTCTGTGAAATTACAATCATTTATAAATATTTTTCCGTCATTAATCATTAATTTAGCGTCAATTTTATCAAATATGGAGTTTGTGATGTTTATTGAAGCATTATTGGCATTATATATTACTGATGGGCTACTAATTTGTGTGGCAATTTTATCTTTAATGATTTTTATTTTTTTAGGTAAAATAATATCATTAAAAGTCGTATTAATGATTTCTAATTCATTTTGATTATAAATTAAAGAAGTTACATTGTTATCAAGTGTTTTCCATTTTGATAATGTTTGAAATTTTTTAATTTCACTGAATTTTGAATTTATTATTTTCAATTTGCCGTTATTGTTAATTGCTTTTCCATAAGTGTCTGTGAAAGTACAATTATCTAAAATACATTCATTTTCAACATTTATTATATAGTCATATGTGTTTTCAAAAATTATGTTTTTAAAGTTGACATTTGATGTTATATTAATAAGATAATCATTGTCTAACCCGTTAATTCTTGCGTTTTTTCCTATTATGGTGATATTTTTTGTTATTTCAATTGTATTCTTTATTTTATCCGAATATAGTGTCAAATCATTTAAGTATATTGTACTGTTATTATTAGCAAGTTTTATTGCATTTTCCAGTGAATCAATTGAATTTGTCCAACTTGAATTGGAAGTTATGATTTCGCCATTTTCATTTATAATCACAATAGAATTATCAGTTAATTTGCTAAGTGAAATAAATTCGTTTTCATGGAAAATAAGAGTATTTGAATCTAAACTACATAATTTTACCTTTAATTCAGTATCATAATTTTTTAAAGCATAATTAAATGTCGCATTAAATGAGTAAGGTGCGCCAATGGTTGTTGGATAATTTTTATTTGATACTGTTGAAAGAGGTACTTTTCCAATTGTTTCTTCGTTTTCCACAATATATGCTGGAAAATCGTCTAAAGTAAATTCAGTCACATGTGTAATTCCCGAAAAATTAAGAAAAATTTCAACATTATCTGCCGAATTGATTTTATTAATTTTTATTTCATAATTGTTTATTGTCCATGCAGGTTCATTATTAAGACCGTTATAAGTCCCATATCCTAGCACTTCGCTTTCATTTTCATCTATAGGGGTTGTTAAAATACATTCTTCATCTGGGCTATTATTATCTGATGTAGCATTAATATCTTCAATTGCATTTACGCAACTTATGGATAGCAATGTACATAATATTATTGAAATTAGAATTATTTTTCTCATTTTGCACACCTTATTTGATTAAAAATTAATTTTATATTATTAAAATTTTATTGACTTATTAATTAATATTTTTTACTAAAATTCATTTTAATTTGAAAAAACTATATTATTATATTTTTGTTTGTAATTAATTCCATATTTGAATGAATAATGGGGTTATGAGTGAATTGATATTATTGTAAATTATTTTATCAATTATTAAGTTCAATTGAATAGTTTTATATATTAATATTGACATATATCTATTCGTGTAATCAATTAAATTTTCTTTAATTTAAGTTTTACTTGAATAATAATTCTAATTGAAATTACATGAAAAAAGTATATAGATGGTAAATATGAAGTCTAAGTTTTTATTTATTTCTATACTGTTAATATTGGTTTTAAGTATTGGCGCTGTCAGTGCTGCTGATATTGACGCAGAAATTGATTCAAATTCAGACATTTCTTTATCAAGTCCTATTGACTTGGATGAGGGAAATGATGAATTTGACTATGTTTGTGATGATAACATAGATACGAATGACTCAGATAGCTCTCAACTATTGGGGGTTAGTGGGGATGAAGAAATAATTGGTGATGGTCAATTAACTAGAATTGAATTTAAGGATGCTGTTGATGGCGTAATTACTTTTAAAGAAACTCCTGAAGGCAGATCTTATGAAGATTATGGATTTAGATATAATACAGTTTATTTCCAGGCTTTTGATGAAAATAATAATTTAATAACCTTGGATGAAACAAACTCTGATTACGATTTTGCTGGAAGTTCTTGGGATCATAGTAGAAATCCTTGGAGAAATCCTGATGGGGATTATCAGGGCGTTCAGTTAAGATATCTTAATAGTTATGCAGATTATCCGGTAGATTCTGATTTAAAAGAAGGAACTTATGAACTTGTTATTTATAATGCTAATAGAACATTTTCTCAAAATGTAACAATAGTTCTTTATCCACCTAGAAAAGTAGAAGCTACAGTTTCAATTGGGGATGTTATAGCTGTCAATATTACGACAAATGATGGACCGGGTAATTTCACAGTGTATTCCGATACTGAATCAGTAGCTAATGGTACTGTCGATGAAAATGGTAATGCTTCAGTTACATTTGAAAAAAAATTGGGGGTCCATAATATAAAAGTTGTTCTTGATGGTAATACAACTGCAGGATTAACATGGGAAGATACAATTTTCATTCCCGCACCAGGAATGTTTTCTGACTTAAATAATATGATTGCTGATAATGATGTTGTAAATTTAACTTATAATATTGTTTTAGACCCTTATGAAGTCAACCTATTTAAAGATGGTATCGTAATTAACAAAAATCTTACTATCAATGGTAACGGTTACACCATTAATGGTACTGATTTAGTAAGAATATTCTATATTAAAGATAATGAAAATGCTAATGTAGTTTTAAACAATTTAACTATTACTGGTGGTCTTGCTACTTCTGATCATGGTGGTGCAATCTATTTGCGTACCGGTAGTTTAACTATTGAAAATTGTACTTTTGTCGGTAACACTTTAAAAAATAGTGAAGCTAATGGTGGTGCAATTCACGCTTATGAAAGAACCACTTTAACAATTAAAGATTCAGTATTTGAAAATAATACTGATGTTCCAAAAGATGCTGGAAGATGGTGGAGAGCTAGCCAACAATATGGTGGAGCTATCTATTGTAGAGATTATGTAAATTTAAATGTTACTAATACTGTATTTAAAGGTAATAAAGCTATTAATAATGATTTTGAAGGTAGGGAAGCTAGAGCTGGCGCTATTTACTCAGTGGGTTCTAATTCCAACAATAATATTGTAAACTGTACTTTCATCAATAACACTGCAACTAATGGTGTTGGAGCCATTCAAACACGTGTTGCAAATATTATCGGCTGTATATTCGATGATAATTATGCAGACAATGATTGGCCTACAATTTACTATGAAGGTGACGGTAAAGGAACAATCTCATATAATGTATTCTATGACGATACTACCCAAATCAGATTAAGAGATAATTACAAAAATGTTGTTGAAGAATACAACTGGTATGCAACCAATGAACCGGATAAATTAGTAAGATTAAACGATGAACTTTCTATACCTAACAAATATTTAATGTTAAGTGTATATAATGAAGGCACTACTGTAAAAGCAGGATTCATGAAAGATTCTGATATGGGAGACATTCCTGATATTAATGCTTTGCCTTTAAGAGAAATTACATTAACCGGAGACGTTAATGAAACCGAACCTGCATTAATTGATGGTGTAGCTACCGTTACATACACTTCCGATATTACTAGTGAAAGTAAAATCACTGCAACAGTTGATGATTATACTGTAGAGTATACTCTTGCTTTAGGTAATATTACTTCTATTGATGCAATATATGTTGAAAATACTACTGTTGGTGATGATGGTAAGATTATTGTATATGCATTAGGGGATAATGGCCTTGTTAATGGTAAAGGAGCAATATTCATTAATAATACAAAATTCGATGTTACTTTTGAAAACGGTGTTGCAATATTAGATGTTGGAAGCAATATGGATGCTGGAATTTATGATATTTATTGTTATTATTCTGGTGATCCTAATTATGTGCCTATGTCTGATAAAGTAAAATCAAACAATAAGTTTGAAATAGAAAAAGGTGAAGTTACAATAACTTACACTATTAATTCCAATGCTTATGTTACAATTAGAATTACGGATGATAAAGTACAACCAACCGGAGGTTTTAAGGCTGATATCGCAGGTTATGTTAATTCATTTGGTGGAACTAGTGTAATGTATAATATTCCAGCTCTCAAAACATTACCAAGCGGAATATATGGTGTAAATATTACTTATACTGGTGATAAAAATCATAATCCTTCTTCTTTAATTGATACATTAGATTTAACTAAACATAATGTTACTTTCAATATTACTCAGGAAGGAACTGTTTTCACATTTAATCTTACAAATGAATACGGTAACCCTACAGGAAGAATCAATGTTAAATTTGAAGGTCCAAACACAATTTCAAGAGATTTAAATTTAAATAATGGTGTTGCAAAGGAAACATTTAATGATTTACGCAATGGAACCTACAATTTAACTGTAACATTTAATGGTGATATGTACTTTGAAAAAGGTAGTGCAAATGATACGGTAAGTATTTTTAAATTACCTGTCACTTTAATTGTGGATCCAGTTATCATTAAACAATTCAGAACTGATAAGAGATTTGATGTAATTGTTGTGGGCAGTGAAGACGGTCCAATTCCAACAGGAAGTATTACTTGTCCATTTAGTTATGATTGGCCAAGTTCTGCCGACTTAGATTCTGAGGGTAAAGCAACTTTAACATGGGAAGGTTGGCTTGATCCTTATGATTCATTAATGAATGAAACAAGAATAATCAAATATTCAGGTGATTCTGTATATGAAGGAGCTGAAATTGAGATTTTGCTTCAAAGTACTCCAAATCTTCAAGTTCAAACCAGAATTACTGAAAACAATATACTGTTCTCTTTCAATACAGAACCAAATGGTCCGGGAATAATACATATTGTAGAAAATGGTGAAGAGTTAGGTAATGTTAGTTTCAGGAGTTATTATTACCCAGAGTTTGAATTAAGAAATGTAAGCGAAGGCGAACATATTTATGAATTTATTTGGGAATATGCTAATAATGGAAATAACTACACATTCACTGAAAAAGTAACTTTAATCACTCCGGGAACTTCCCAATGGACTAACTTAGGAAATGATTATAAAAATACCGGCAGCACTAACGCTACCCGTTCAGATAATGTATTCATCATTTGGAATTCAACAGTATCTAATGATTTACGCGCATCTCCAGTAATCGATTCAAGAGGAAATGTCTATTTCTGGGCCGGAGCCGTTTATGGGTTTAGTGAAGACGGTGTTCAAATATTCAGAATTGGTGAAGGTGCACCGGGTATTGCAATATTCATGGACCAATATCTTATCAACCCACAAACCGGTAATGCATTACGCGTTTATGATGTAACGACTGGTAAACAGGTAGCAGGTAATATGTGGCATTTATCCAGTAACTATGCTCCTGTAGTCTATACTGATGATAAAGTGTATATTGCATCTCAATGGGAGTATGGTGGATATTTAGGATGGACTGAATACGCTGAACAATATGATGGAACCATGTGGGCTGACTGTTATAATATGTTCATTGATAGTCCTTTAATAAGTTCTCCTACATTCGACGACAATGGATATGTATATGCAGTAACTGAACAAGGACTTAAAGTTGCAAAACTTGCAGACCGTAGTATTATATTCTCATCTCCGGACATTGCAACCAGCGGACGTGTAGTTGTTGATGACAGCAATATCGCATACGCATTTGCAAAAGACAACACTATTGTTGCATTTACCATTGAAGGTCCTTTATGGAACGTTACCATTACAAATAGCAGCGGTGACGTTTTAGCAGTTGATTCAGAAAACGGTGCTCTTTACACTGTAAATACTGACGGTATTGTATATAAAATAGACACTGAAACTCAGGAAGTAAGTGAAGTATATAATATTAATGCTACCGCAATATCCATTATCATTGATGGTGACGGTAAAGTCTACATAAACGATAAAGAAGGTAACCTTTACGCATTCGATAATGAAGGAAACCTATTATGGAATATTAGCTTAGGCTCAAAAGGTTCAGGCAGCTTAGCTATGGCTCAAGACGGAACCATTTACGCTGTAGTTGACAAAACATTATTCGCTATTGGTTACAGAGATCCAATTTCTATTGAAGTAACTGTTCCTGAAGGCAACTTCTCAGTTTTAGACAATGTAACAATCACTGCAACATTGAATGAAACTGTTGAAGGTAATATCATTTTCACTGTTGGCGATTTAATCCAAGTTGTTCCTGTTAACGGAACCGCTGCTGAATGGACTACTACTCTTCCTGGCGGCGAACAGGTCATTGTTGCTACTTTCGAAGGTAATGATGCATTCATGCCTGCTGAAGGTAATGTTACTGCAGATATTTCAAAATTACCTGTTGAATTTGTTGATGTTCCTGAAGAATTAATATTTAATAGTGGAGATATGGGACAATTTATCTTTAATTTAGCTTATAATAATACAAATATTACAACTACTGGAAATCCATTTAAATGTTACTGTGATGGGGAAGAACTTGGGCTTTGGAGAAATTATTTCGCAGCTTATGATACTGATGGTTTCTATGTCTTCGGATTAATGCGCATTGCTCCAGGTACTCACGACATTATCTTAACATTCACTGGTGATAATACTTATGATGAGGTCAATGCTACATTTAAAGCAATTATCGTCCCTAATGTGGCTACTAACGTAAACATTGGAGAAGATAAAATTGTTATTGATGTCATGATTACTGCTGATGAAGTTGAGGATTATTATGAATTCGATGATTACACTCCTATTGACGATGCTACCGGTAAATACGCTGTAATTATAAACAATGAAACTATTGCTGAAGGCACTATCGAAAACGGTACTGGCAGTGTAACATTCGATAAATTGGTACCTGGTTCATATGATGTTATCGTTGCATATGATGGTAATGATAAATATCTTGGAAATAATGGTACTGCTTCAATTTACATCCCTAGAACTTCACAATGGCCTAATGTGGGTAATGATCCTCAAAACAGCGGAATTGCAAATGCTACCCGTGGAGATGGAGTATCCATAATATGGGGTGCTGCTTTAAACGGTGATTTACGTTCATCAGTTGTCATTGATTCATTTGGAAATATTTACTTAACTGACGGTTCTAAGGTATATTCATTCAATAATGACGGTACTTTAAGATGGACTGGCGGTGTAGGTACTGCAGGTCTTGCAATTTATAACGACGAATTAATATTTGATTCTCAATCTGGAAATGCAATGATTATTCTGGATGCAACTACAGGTAAAAGCATTGGCGGTAACTTCTGGTATGCTTCAAGTTCATATGCTCCTGTATTTATGGATGGAAAAGTATATGTCGTAACCCAATACGGATATAACAATGGTGGTGGCTGGAATGGAAACCACTGGATTGACATATTCACTAATGAACCTGATTATCAAGGCCTTCCTGTTTCTGACGGAACATTCATCGTAGAAGTTAATGGTGTCGGATATGGTTCACCGGGTGTTGTAGCAACTCCTTCATTTGATAAAAACGGATATGTTTATGCAAATACCGTTCAAGGATTCAAAATAGTCGAAATTGCAACCGATACTGCTGTATTCAGTGATACCAGCATTAAACCTGTTGGAAGAGCTGTAATTGATTCCAATAACATTGCTTATGTTTTAGACCCTGCTCTTAATGGAATTTATGCAATTAACATTGAAGGCATTGTATGGAATGTAACCGTAACAGACGGTATTGGAACAACTCTCGCTGTTGACAATGAAAACGGATTATTATATGCAGTAAATGCTAACGGAACCTTATACAAATATGATACTGCAAATAATGGTGCTGAAAGCGAAGTTTACGCTCTCAATGCTAGTGGTGTAAGTATTATTCTTGATGCTGACAGCAATGTTTACGTAAGTACTGCTGCCGGTGATGTTGTAGCTATCAGTGCTGACGGTGAATTATTATGGACTATTAACTTAGGTTCAAAAGTCTCCGGTCAATTAGCTATGGATTACAATGGTATTATTTATGCTGTTGCTGATAAAAAGTTATACGCTTTAGGATGTGACGCAAACATGTCTGTTGCAGCAGAAAACCTCACGGTATTCGATGATGAAATCATTACTGTAACTATTGCTGAAGATGCAATTGGAAATGTAACTATCTACTTCAATGGAGAAATTAATGAAGTTCCTATTGATAACGGTGTTGCAACATGGAATGTTAGTAAATTAGCTGCTGGCAACTACACTGTAAGCGTAGCTTATCCTGGTAGCGGTTCCTATGGACCTGCTTATGCTGAAACAGTATTTGAAATCATCAAAGCAGATGCTGAAATTGACTATGAAGTAATTGCAGACATTGAAGAATCAACACTTACCTTAACTTTACCTGCTGATGCAACAGGTATCGTTTTAGCTAAAGTAAACGGCAAAGGTTACTATGCAGAAGTTGAAGATGGTACTGCTGTTATTTATATTCCTGAATTAGCACCTGGCAATTACACTGCTGAAGTAACATACTTAGGTGACGATAACTATAACGCTGCTTCATTTGAAGTTCCAATTAATGTATCTGAACCATTAGATCCAGAACTCAAATTAAATGTCAACGGTACAGAAATTACCGTAACAATTAATGAAAACGCTACCGGTGCTATTCTTGTTCGTGTCGGAGACTTTGTATTCATTAATATTACTGAAGACGCTCCTATCATTATTGATGTGAGCGATTTCGCTCCTGGAACTTATGATGTTGTCGTCAGATACACTGGTGATGATACTTTCGCTAATGCTACTGCTAATTCTACCGTAACGGTTCCTGAAGTCGTTCCGGAAAACCCTGAATTAGCCGTATCAGTTGAAAACACTACAATCACTGTAACTATCAATGAAAACGCAACCGGCATGTTAATTGTAAGTGTTGGTGAATTCAGTTTCATTTATGATGCTGAAGATGCTCCAATTATTGTTGATGCAAGTGATTTAGCTCCTGATACATATGAGGTTATCGTTACCTACATGGGCGATGATGTTTTCGATTCAGCCAACGCTACTGCTAAAGTGACAGTTCCTGAATACGTACCTTTAGACCCTGAACTCAAAGTCACTGCTGAAAACGCTACCGTAACAATTTCATTAAATGAAAACGCAACAGGTTACGTTCTCGTCACATTAAACGACGACGATGACATGTTCTTCGAATTCGATGGCGAAGACATTGTAATTGACATTTTCTTCCCAGGAAACTACACTGTTGACGTCAGCTACTTAGGTGACGAAATCTTCGCACCTGCAAACGACACAGTAACCTTGGAAGTTCCTGAAATCGAACCTGAAGACGCTAACCTAACCGCAACAGCTCAAAACACTACAATTACCGTAACCGTTAACGAAAACGCTACCGGTATTGTTTTAGTTGACGTTGACGGTACAGGTTACTACGCTCCTATCGAAGACGGTCAGGCTACCATTGAAGTTATCGGATTGGACGAAGGCGAATATCAAGCTGAAGTTACCTACACCGGTGACGACATATTCGCTCCTTCTAACACAACCGTTGCAATCACAGTTCCTTCATCCGGCAAGAACGACACTCCAGTCGATCCTAAAGCTGACATTAACATCAGTGAAAACGGTATTGAAGTGACCTTGCCTGAAGACGCAACCGGATATGTTTTAGCTGACGTTGACGGTCATACTGCATGGGCTCCTGTTGAAAACGGAACCGCTTCATTTGAATTGCCTGAACTCGCTCCTGGTAACCATACCGTAAGCGTTATCTACACAGGGGATAAGAAATACGATTCAGCAAACGCTACTGCAACGATTACTGTCGAAGCTCCTGAAGAAACAATCTTCTCTGAAGACTTGGTCAAAGTCGAAAAGGCTCCTGACAGATTCGAAGCCAACTTCACAGACGCTGAAGGAAAACCATTAGCTAACGCTAACGTAACATTCGAATTAAACGGCAACGTCTACACAAGAGTAACTGACGCAAACGGTAAAGCAGGAATGAACATCAACCTGGAAGCTGGTAACTACACTATTGTCATTACCAACCCTGTAACCGGAGAAGTCAAAAACAACACAATAACTGTCCTGTCAAGATTTGTAGATGCAAACGACCTTGTAAAATACTTCAGAAACGAATCACAATATGTGATTACTGTTTTAGGCGATGACGGTAAAGTCGCTGCTGCCGGAACCGTTGTAACCTTCAACATCAACGGAGTATTCTACAACCGTACAGTCAACGAAAGCGGTCAAGTAAAACTCTCAATCAACTTAAACCCTGGTGACTACATAATCACTGCTGAGTATAAAGGATGCAGAGTTTCCAACAATATTACAGTATTGCCTGTATTAACCGGTAATGATTTAACCAAGAAATACGGTGTTGCTGGTGCTTACGAAGCCACATTAGTTGACGGTCAAGGTAAGCCATACGCTAATCAGGAAATCGAATTCAACATTAACGGTGTATTCTACAAACGTACAACCGACAGCAATGGTGTTGCAAAATTAAACATTAACTTAATGCCTGGCAAATACATCATTACGGCTACTTACGGAGCAGCAGCAATCTCCAACAACGTAACTGTAACCGCTTAGGTATTAAGCATGAGAAGTTTTAATTAACTTCTCTCTTTTTTTATTTTTTCATATACCATTATTAATTTTAATTTAGTGTTTTTCAATTAACGATTAATTATTTTAAGATTTGCATTAATTATTCATCTACTTTCATTAACAAGTATTGATTTTATCAGTTGTTTCTTTAATTAAAATGGGTAGAAATCTTCACCAGATTATGGTGCGGTTATTTTTATCTGGTGAGTTGTTCGAATTTTTCGAGGAACTGAATTTATTCCAATTTTTCTTCAGTGGAAGGTCTGTTAGAATAAATGAATGGGAATCGAAAAAATCATTTAAAGGCAATATTGATTTTTTCAACTTATGGTTGATAAATTCTAAAAAACGATAAATTCTCATTTAAAGTATAATATTAACTTAATTATATTAATAGACTATAAAATTAACAGCAATGTATTAATGGAGTTTAGAAAAAAGTAAATTTGAAAAAATCTCCCCTATTTTCTAATCATACTCAGGCATTTTCTCATTTTCGCCCAATACATTGATTTATTTAATTCATAAATGATTTTTCTCTTCGTTTTCGATAGTACGTAAAATTAATAATAAAATAATGGTAAATCCTCCATTTCTGGCATGTTTTGAGCTTCTTTTTCTAATATTTCTGCCTCATCAGTACTGCCTAACTCTTTTAGAATTTTTACTTTTTGCAAAGCAATGTCCTGACAGTTGTCATCTAAACTGAATGCTTCATCGATGACGTTTAAAGCGTCATCAAGACGATTTAGATTAACTAATGTATTGGATTTGTTAATATATAAATCAAGGGCATTTGGATTAATTTCTAATGCTTTATCAAAGCAAATTAATGCTTCATCGTACCTGCCTACTTCATCTAAAAATAATCCTTTCTTATTCCAAATATTAGAATCATTTGGATCTAATTCTAATGCCTTGTTGATGCATAATTCTAAATTTTCATAGTCTTTTAACAAATGATATGTTATGGATTTGTTAACCCAGCATACAACACAATAAGGATTAATGGCTAAAGCTTCATCAAAATATTTTAAAGCATTATCATAATCTTTCAAATCTTTAAAAATACTAGCTTTTCCAGATAAGGATATTTCATTTCCAGGATTTATTTTTAAAGCATTATCATAACATTTTAATCCATCTTCATATTTTTCTAATTCCGATAAAATATCTCCTTTATTGTTCCAATATTTATCTTTATTTGGATTTAATTTCAATGCTTCATTTATATAACTAAGGGCATCATCAAACATTCCTAATCCACTTAAAATACTAGCATAATTATTCAACAAAGTATCGTCTTGTGTTGTTATACAAAATGAATTAATAAAATTTTTAGCTTCAGATAATCTTTTTAAGGCCAATAAATCAAGTAATTTTCCTATTTTTGCATAATCATTATTTTTATCAATTAATAATGCATTGTCATAATTTTCTAAAGATTCATCATACCTTTTCAATTCATATAAAATCATTCCTTTATTTATTATATTTTCAATATTATCTGGATTCAATTCTAAGTATTGATTTAAATAAAATAAAGATTTTTCTAAATCTTCCATTTCATAGTATGCCTCAGAGATTAAATTATTGCATTCAACAATCTTGAAATTTTCATTTATTAAGTATAAGCAAATTTCAATGCTTTTTTCATAGTTTCCTTCACGATATAATTTTATTGCTTTTTTAAAACAATTTTTTAGTTTTCTGTTGTTAAATTTTGATAAAATATTCATAACTATCTATCATCCTTTATTTGTATTATTTAGATTTAGTAATGCATCAACAATTTCTTCACCCAATGCATCTATAATAATCCCTGACAATGAAAATATAATAAAATCCATAATTAACCAATTTTTAAGAAATTCTACATAATTACCTGCTTCCCAACACATTTTAGCATGTTCATACGCATCTCTTAACAGTTTTCCATGATTTTCTATTGGTGAAGGGGAACCAGTAAGGGATTCATAACCATTTTGTTTAATTCTTTTAGATTCAATTTGAATTTCTCTTAAACCTTTATCTAAATCTGGTGACTTTAATATTAAATTTAAAGATTCGTATAAATCAGAATTTGGATTTATAATCAAATGGCTTGTAAATAAAACATTTGTGTTTATGCTGGATAAATAGAATAATGCAAAGATTAACCTTTGTTCGAAGGGCACATTATCCAGTTCTCCTAAATTCAAATATTCGATTGCGTCCCATAAAATATCTATGGTATTATTTGTATGGTAATATTTTGCCATTCTATGAAAACCCACATTTTCCAGCATTTCTGCTAATTTCGGCCTATTCAATTCAAAAATAACTGGTAGGGCAATAATCATGAAAGCAATGCTTGAAGCAGATAGTTCTGCAAGAGTTAATGCT